>CBHWAL010000233.1:0-7367 GCA_966111495.1 uncultured Achromobacter sp.
ACAGCTGCACGCCCAGCCGCGCCTCCAGGCTGGCCACCTGACGGTAGACGGCGCTGTGCGTCAGCGACAGCTCTTCGGCGGCGCGCGAAAAGCTGCCCAGCCGGGCCGAGGCCTCGAACGCCTGCAGGGCGGTCAGATTGGGGATGCCGTTTCTCATGGAAATACCGCCGGAAAGCCGGCCCGCCGCCGCGCGCCCGCATGCTGCGGCGCACCAGCCGCTACGTGCCGGGGGATCAACAGAATGTGCAATTTTATCAATTGCGTTGTGCGCTCAGGGAACATATGCTCGGGAGTTCTACCCTAGGCTAACCACGACACCACCATGCCCCAGCAAGATTCCCGCCTTGGCGGTCACATTCTGGTCGACCAACTGGTCGCCCATGGCGTCAAACATGTCTTTTGTGTCCCCGGCGAAAGCTATCTGGCGGTGCTGGACGGCCTGCACGATGCTGACATCAAGGTCACGGTTTGCCGCCAGGAAGGCGGCGCGGCCATGATGGCCGACGCGCACGGCAAGCTGACGGGCGAGCCCGGCATCTGCATGGTGACGCGCGGCCCGGGCGCGTCCAATGCGCTGGCTGGCGTGCACATTTCCAAGCAGGATTCGTCGCCGATGATCCTGTTCGTCGGCCAGATCGAGCGCGGCATGCGCGAACGCGAAGCCTTCCAGGAAATGGACTACCGCGCCGTATTCGGCACGCAGGCCAAGTGGGTGACCGAGATCGATCAGGTTGAACGCATTCCCGAACTGATCTCGCGCGCCTTCCACATCGCCACCTCGGGCCGCCCCGGCCCGGTCGTGATTGCGCTGCCGGAAGACATGCTGGTCGAAGCCGCCAAGGTGGCCGACGCGCCGCGCTATGAAGTGATTGAATCCGCCCCCACCGCCGGCCAGCTGGCCGACCTGGAAAAGCTGCTGGCCGATGCCAAGAATCCGGTCGCCATCCTGGGCGGCACGCGCTGGGACGCGCGCGCCGTGCAGGAATTTGCCGATTTCGCACAACGCCATGCGCTGCCGACCGCCGTGTCGTTCCGGCGCCAGATGCTGTTCCCGGCCGACCACCCGTGCTTTATCGGCGACGTGGGCCTGGGCATCAATCCGGCCCTGCTCAAGCGCGTGGCCGACGCGGACCTGATCCTGCTGGTGGGCGGCCGCATGTCGGAAAACCCCAGCCAGGCGTACACGCTGCTGGACATTCCGGTGCCCAAGCAAAAGCTGGTGCACGTGCATCCCGATGCCGCCGAGCTGGGCCGCGTGTATCGCCCCACCCTGGCCATCAACACGTCGCCGTCCGCCTTTGCCGCGTCGCTGGCAGGCCTGAAGGCGCCGGCCGCGCCGGTCTGGGCCGACGGCACCAAGGCCATGCGCGAGTCGTACCTGAAATGGAGCGACCCCGAAACCGTCACCACGCCCGGCGCGCTGCAGTTGGGCCAGGTCATGGCGTATCTGGAAAAGACGTTGCCGGCTGACGCCATCATGACCAACGGCGCAGGCAACTACGCCACCTGGCTGCATCGCTTCCATCGCTTTACCCGTTTCGGCACGCAGTTGGCGCCGACCTCCGGATCCATGGGCTACGGCCTGCCGGCGGCCGTGGGCGCCAAGCGTGTCTGGCCGGACAAGACCGTCGTGTGCTTTGCGGGCGACGGGTGCTTTCTGATGCACGGCCAGGAATTCGCCACGGCGGTGCAGTACGACCTGCCCATCGTCGTGATCCTGGTGGACAACGGCATGTACGGCACGATCCGCATGCACCAGGAAAAGCACTATCCGGGCCGCATTTCCGCGACCCAGCTCAAGAACCCCGATTTCGCCGACTACGCGCGCGCCTTTGGCGGCCACGGCGAACGCGTGGAGACCACCGAACAGTTTGCTCCGGCCTTCGAACGGGCACTGGCCAGCGGCAAGCCGGCGATCCTGCACTGCTTCATCGACCCGGAAACCATCAGCCCGTCGACGACCCTCGAGAAGATCCGCGAGGCGGCGCTGAAGGCCCAGCACTGAACCCTGCCCGGGCGCCATAACCGGCAGCACAACCGGCGGCGCGCCCAGGCGCACCGCCGTGCAAACCCCAACTTGCCGCCCGAATTATTTTAAGTTTAAACTTTCTAGATTCCGATCACGGAAATCCATAGCGGAGACCCAGCATGTCCTCGAATCCCTCATTCCACTGGCAAGATCCTCTGTTGCTGGACCAGCAACTGACCGACGAAGAGCGTATGGTGCGCGACGCCGCCTACGCCTACTCGCAGGACAAGCTGGCGCCCCGCGTGCTCAACGCGTTCCGCAACGAGAAGACCGATCCCGAGATCTTTTCCGAAATGGGCGAACTGGGCCTGCTGGGCGCCACGATCCCCGTCGAATACGGCGGCGCCGGCCTGAACTACGTCAGCTACGGCCTGATCGCCCGTGAAGTCGAACGCGTCGACTCCGGCTACCGCTCGATGATGAGCGTGCAGTCCTCGCTGGTGATGGTGCCGATCAACGAATTCGGCAGCGAAGAACAAAAGAAGAAGTACCTGCCCAAGCTGGCGCGCGGCGAATGGATCGGCTGCTTCGGCCTGACCGAACCGAACCACGGCTCCGACCCCAACGGCATGGAAACCCGCGCCGTCAAGACGGCCGACGGCTACAAGGTCAGCGGCAACAAGATGTGGATCACCAACTCGCCCATCGCGGACGTGTTCGTGGTGTGGGCCAAGTGCGTCGGCGGCGACTTCGACGGCAAGATCCGCGGCTTCATCCTGGACAAGGGCATGAAGGGCCTGTCGGCCCCCGCCATCCACGGCAAGGTCGGCCTGCGCGCGTCGATCACCGGCGAAATCGTCATGGACGAAGTGGAAGTATCCGCCGACCAGATGATGCCGGGCGTGTCCGGTCTGAAGGGTCCGTTCACCTGCTTGAACTCCGCCCGCTACGGCATCGCCTGGGGCGCTGTCGGCGCCGCCGAGGCCTGCTGGCACACCGCCCGCCAGTACACCCTGGACCGCAAGCAGTTCGGCCGCCCCCTGGCCGCCAACCAGCTCATCCAGAAGAAGCTGGCCGACATGCAGACCGAAATCACGCTGGCGCTGCAAGGCTGCCTGCGCCTGGGCCGCATGAAGGACGAAGGCACCGCCGCCGTCGAGATCACCTCGATCATGAAGCGCAACTCGTGCGGCAAGGCGCTGGACATCGCCCGCCTGGCGCGCGACATGCTCGGCGGCAACGGCATCTCCGACGAGTTCGGCGTCGCCCGCCACCTGGTGAACCTGGAAGTGGTCAACACTTACGAAGGCACCCACGACGTGCACGCCCTGATCCTGGGCCGCGCACAGACGGGCATCCAGGCGTTCTATTGATCGCTTGCCTGGTGAAGCAAAGGAGGCCGCCCATGGGGCGGCCTTTTTTTTTGCGCGTTGCTGCAGCGCCAGGTGTCAGACACCGACCGATTTGACTACGCCATACGCCCGATCCCGCACCGCCTGCGCATTGCCGAAAGCCCGACTAGGCGTACGCCTGTATACCTCTTACGCTTTGCGGGTCCCTTTTCGAGGAGTCGCGCATGCACGGCATCACCCCCCTGCGCCTGGCGGCAGTCATCGCCATGGCTTTCGTCGCCCACGGCGCTCAGGCCGCCACGACGCTCACCATGACCACCGAATACCCGGCCACCTCCATGCCGGGACAAGGCGTGTCCACGTTTGCCGAACTGGTGCGCGCCAAGTCGGCGGGCAACGTCGTCATCGACGCCAGCTTCGACGCGGCCAAAGGCATCAAGTCGGGCGACATGATCGACGCGGTGCAGGCGCGCAAGGTGGATGCGGGCGACGCCTTTGCCGGCGCGCTGGCCACGAAGTATCCGCTGTTTGGCGTGTCGTCCCTGCCCTTCCTGGCGGACTCGCTGTCCAAGGCGCGCAACCTCAACAAGGCGGCGCGCCCCGCGTACGAGAAGCTGCTGGCCGCGCACGGCCAGAAGCTGCTCTACACCACGCCGTGGCCGGCGTCGGGCATCTGGTCCAAGCAGAAGGTGGACAGCGTGGCGGCGGTGAAGCGCCTGACCATCCGCACCTACGATGCCACGTCGCAGGACGTCATGCAGCGCGCCGGGGCACGCGCGGAGAACATCTCGTTTGCCGACGCCATGCCGCGCATTGCGTCGGGCGAGGTGAATGCGGTGCTGTCATCCGGCGACGGCGGCGCGGGCCGCAAGTTGTGGGAATACCTGCCCCACTTCGCCGAAATCAACTACGCGATGCCGATCTCGGTGGCGACGATGAACCTGAAAGCCTACGATGCACTGGACGCGCGTTCGCGCAAGGCCATCGACCAGGCCGCCGCGCAGACTGAGACCGAGCAGTGGAAACGCATCGAAGGCCGCCTGCAGCAAAACTACGCGAACATGCGCAAGAATGGCGTGGCCATCAACACCGCCGTGCCGCCCGCTGTGCGCAAGGCATTGCAGGGCGCCTCAAAGGAATCGATCAACGCCTGGAAAGCGGCGGCCGGTCCGGAAGGGGCCGCCATTTTGAAGCAGGCGAGCAAGCGGTAAACAAACGCCGCGTCGGCTAGTTATTGCCGGACAGGTCGAACAGGCTGGTCGCGTCCATTTCCAGCACGCTTTCGTCGTGCTGGTTCACAACCGTCCACGCCCAGTTGATGATGCCCAGGTCCGGACGTGAGGACGAGTGGCGCGCGCCTTGCACGCGCGCGTGCAGGTGCAGGGTGTCGCCGGGGCGCACCGGCGTGCGCCAGCGGACTTCGCCCAGACCTGGCGAGCCGAAGGATTCGGAATCGTGCAATGCGGCGTCGACGGCCATGCGCATGGCCAGCGCGCAGGTATGCCATCCGCTTGAGATAAGGCCGCCCCACCGGCCTGCCGCGGCGCGCTGCGGATCGGTGTGAAACCACTGGGGATCGAATTGGCGGGCAAACGCCAGGATCTCCGCTTCCGTCACGGTGACCGGCCCGCCCTTGATCACCATGCCGTCCTTGAATTCGGCGAACTTCATGTCTTGATTTCCCCGTGCCAACGAAATCGGCGCGCCCAGGCGCGCCGATCGTCACGCATCTGTTGTTGTGGATCAGTAAGTCTCGAAGTGCAGCCGGCCTTCGCGGCGCAGCGCTTCATGCAGGATAGACCAATCCTCGCCGGACTGCACCACCACCTCGCGCAGCGCGTCCAGCACGCCGACCTCCATACCCTTCAGGCCGCAGACGTAGATGCAGGTGTTGCGGTCGGCCAGCAATCCGCATACCTGCGCGGCTCGCTCGCGGAGCAGGTCTTGCACGTAGCGCTTGGGCTGGCCGGGTTCGCGCGAGAGCGCCAGGTTGATGTCGATGAAGTCGCGCGGCAGCTTCATCAGCGGGCCGAAGTACGGCAGTTCGCGTTCGGTGCGCGCGCCGAAAAAAAGCATCAGCTTGCCGATGTCCGCCGTGCCGATCAGGCGCCGGCTGCGCTCCGTCATGGCCCGCATCGGCGCCGAACCGGTGCCCGTGCAGATCATGATGAGGTTGGCCTTCGGATGATTCGGCATGAGGAAGGTGTGGCCGAACGGACCGATCACCTGCACCGTGTCGTTCTTGGCCAGGTCGCACAGGTAGTTGGAGCAGACGCCATGCGCGGCCGCGCCGCCGTGATCCTGCGTGACGCGCTTTACGGTCAACGATAGGTTGTTGTAGCCCGCCCGTTCGCCGTCGCGCGGGCTGGCCAGCGAATACTGGCGCGCATGATGCGGCCGGCCCATCGCATCCACGCCCGGCGGCAGGATGCCGATCGACTGCCCTTCCAGCACGGGGAACGGCTGTTCGCCGAAGTCCAGCACGATGTGGTGGATATCGCTTTCCGTATCGGCGCCGGTGACACGGTAGTTGCCCACCACCGTCGCGGTAATCGGCGTCTTGTGCGTGTACAGATTCACATAGGGATGCGCGGCGGACCACGGGGGAACGGCGGCGCCGGACGTCACAAGCATCGCCGGCGCCGTTGCCGGTTCAGCCTGCGGATCCGCCGCGGCCTGCTGCCCGGCATCGCCCGCAACGGCCGCGTCCAGCGGCAACGACTTTTCCTGCGGCAACTCTTCCCAACCGAACTGGTCCTGCACGGAATAGGCTTCGGCGCGCACCACCAGCCGCCAGTTGTCGATGGAACCGGTCGGGCACGGCGGCACGCAGGCCATGCAGCCGTTGCAGATTTCCGGATCCACCACATAGTTGTTCGAATCGTGCGTGATCGCATCGACCGGACAGGTCTCTTCGCAGGTATTGCAGCGGATGCAGATCTCGGGATCGATCAGGTGCTGCTTCAGGACTTCCACCGGTAACGGGGCGTTCATCGCCGTCCTCCCAAACGCGTGGGCACGCGGCCCGCGCGGCCATCAGTTGAAACGCACGTACTCGAAATTCACCGGCTGGCGGTTGACGCCCATGACAGGCGGCGCGATCCAGTTGGCGAACTTGCCCGGTTCCGTGACCCGGCCCATCAGCGACGCGACGAACGCGCGATCTTCCGGCGTGGGCAGCCACTTGTGCTGATTGGCCTGCCATTGCGATTCGGACACGATCTCGCCCTCGGGCGACATGCGGATGCCGGCCAGCGTGCCGATCTGGCGGTTGAACGCCTTGTGCGGCACTTGCAGTCGAAAGGCCAGGCCGCTCTTTTCGATGACCTTGTTCCAGCGGCCGATGCCGGCCACCGAGTCGCGGATGAAGTCGTCGCGCAGCACTTCGTTCAGCGCGTTGAGCATCGGCACCTCGATCTCCGTCAGCTTGCCGTTGCTGACGTTCAGCACGCGATAGGTGTCATTCTTGAGCTGATGGTCGTCGTTGCGCTTGGTCTCTTCGTAGCGGCCCTTCAGGCCCGAGCCGTAGAAGATGGCGGCGTTGGACGACTGGTCCGCGCCAAAGAGGTCGATGGTGACGCTGTAGTGGAAGTTCAGGTAGCGCTGAATGGTGGGCAGGTCGATCACACCGGCCGCGCGCACGGCTTGCGGGTCGTCGGTCTTCAGTTCCTTCATCACTTCGCAGGTGCGCTGGATGACGCGCGAGATGCCGGACTCGCCCACGAACATGTGGTGCGCTTCCTCGGTCAGCATGAACTTGGTCGTGCGGGCCAGCGGATCGAAGCTGGACTCGGCCAGCGCGCACAACTGGAACTTGCCGTCGCGGTCGGTGAAGTACGTGAACATGTAGAACGCCAGCCAGTCCGGCGTCTTTTCGTTGAAGGCGCCCAGGATGCGCGGGTTGTCGGAATCGCCCGAGCTGCGTTGCAGCAGCGCGTCGGCTTCCTCGCGCCCATCGCGTCCGAAGTACCGATGCAGCAGGTACACCATGGCCCACAGGTGCCGCCCTTCTTCGACGTTGATCTGGAACAGGTTGCGCAGGTCGT
>CBHWAL010000234.1:0-7358 GCA_966111495.1 uncultured Achromobacter sp.
AGCGCGCTGGGCCGCGTGATGCGCGGCCGCTGGCAGGCGGTCAATGTGCTGATCGGCATCCACTCGGTGGAAGAGGGCATCGTAGAAGAAACCGCCGACGCACCCGTGCCCGCGCGCACGCAACCTCAGGAGTGAGCCATGTTGATAATGACGATTTCCATGCTGCTTGGCCTCTTGGCGCTGAGCGTGACCGCGGCCGCCACGGTAGGCCTCCTGGGCATGAGCCTGGCCGGCGTCTATTCCCCGCTGAAACTCACCAACGCCATCGGTGAACTGGCCTGGGGCACCAGCGCCGAATTCCTGTTGGTCGCGATTCCGCTTTATGTGCTGATGGGCGAACTGCTGGTGCATTCCGGCGTGGCTGGCCGCATGTACGGCGCCGTGTCCAAGTGGGTGTCGTGGCTGCCGGGCGGACTGATGAACGCCAACATCGGCGCCTCGGCCCTGTTCTCGGCCACCAGCGGTTCAAGCGTCGCCACCGCCGCCACGATCTCCACGCTGGCGCTGCCCGAACAGCGCAAAGCGGGCTACAACGCGCCGCTGTTCCTGGGCTCGATCGCGGCCGGCGGCACGCTCGGCATCCTGATCCCGCCGTCGATCAACATGATCGTGTACGCGCTGATCGCCAACGTATCGGTGCCCAAGCTCTACCTGGCCGCCACGGTGCCGGGCATCCTGCTCACTGCGCTCTTCGTCGCGCTGATCGTGGGCCTGTGCCTGTGGCGTCCAAGCTTGGCCGGCAAACGCCCCACGGTGAGCTGGGCCGAACGCATCGCCGCCCTGCCCCACCTGCTGCCGCCGCTCGCGATCTTCGCGCTAGTGATCGGCGTGATCTACGGCGGCATCGCGACCGCCAGCGAGTCGGCCGCGCTCGGCGTGGTGGCCTCCACCCTGCTGTGCGCCTACAAGCGCGTGCTGACGTGGGAAATGCTGGGCCGCGCCTTCGAAGCCACGCTGCGCACCACCGGCATGATCATCCTGATCACGCTGGCGGCGTTCTTCCTGAACTTCGTGCTGTCCTCGATCGGCCTGACCACCTTGCTGGTCAATGCCGTGACCGGCCTGGACCTGCCGCCGCTGGGCATGATGCTGGCCATCATCCTGTTCTACATCCTGCTCGGCTGCTTCATGGACACGCTCGCCATGCTGGTCACCACCGCCCCGCTCACCGTGCCCATCGTCACGGCGCTGGGCTACGACCCGGTGTGGTTCGGCGTGCTGCTGATCGTGCTGTGCGAAATGGGCCAACTCACGCCGCCGTTCGGCATGAACCTGTTCGTGGTGCACAGCGTGCGCGGGCAGGGCAAATTCATGGATGTGGTGGTGGGCGTGCTGCCGTTTCTTGCGATGCTGTTGCTGATGATTGTGCTGTTGCTGGCGGTGCCGCAGCTGGCGCTGTGGTTGCCGGGGCAGATTGCTACGCTGTGAGGGCGGGGCGTTGAACGCCCCGCCCCGGGCACGCCCACGTTCAGTGACTGATCATCCAAGGCCGGGCGCCAGCGAAGGTCTTGCCGCCGTCCGCGGTCTGGCGCGTGCGGCCCGTGGCTTTCGCGCCTGAACAACAACTGCACCCCATGCCGTGGCCCCCACGGGTGCTGCGGGGTTCATGGGCCGCGCGTTCGTTGGCGGCGCGGGCGCGGTTCATTGCCGAGGACAGCGCTGAGACCGCTGGCGCGCCGCTGACGCAACGCTCGCAGGCAACACCGCAATCAGGGCAGGACGCAAGGTCACGCCATTGCGACAAAGGCCTCAACACAGAGAACTCGCCGCAGTCCTGGCAGCGATAGTCATAGAGCGGCATGCCGGCTCCTCAAAGGTCTTTGGCGATGGGCATGTCCATGCCGCGCTTGATCTGCGGCACGTCTCCCAGCGCATTCGGCTGGATGTCGATGTCGAAGATCTCGGTCGGCAACCACAACGTCGCGCAGGCATTGGGAATGTCCACCACGCCGCTGATGTGGCCCTGCACCGGCGCCGTGCCCAATATCGAATACGCCTGCGCGCCCGAGTAGCCAAACTTCTTCAGGTACTCAATGGCGTTCAGGCAGGCCTGGCGATAGGCGATGTGCACGTCCAGATAATGCTGCTTGCCGCCTTCATCGACCGAAATGCCTTCGAAGATCAGATAGTCCTTGTAGTTGGGTGTGATAGGGCTGGGCTTGAAGATGGGATTGCGAATGCCGTACTTGGCCATGCCGCCCTTGATGAGCGATACCCGCATATGCACCCAACCCGCCATTTCGATGGCGCCGCAAAAGGTGATCTCGCCATCGCCCTGCGAGAAGTGCAGGTCGCCGACCGACAGACCGCCGCCTTTGACGTAGACCGGAAAGAACACCCGGGAACCGCGCGACAGATCCTTGATGTCGCAGTTGCCGCCGTGCTCGCGCGGCGGCACGGTACGTGCGCCGGTGGCGGCGGCGCGATCCCGCTCAGCGCCCTTGAGCTTGCCCATGTGCGCCGTCTTGGGCGCCGGCGGATTGGCCAGGGGCGGAACGCGCTCCGGGTCGCTGTCTATCAGCTTCTGTTCACGCTCATTCCACTTGTTCAGAAGTGCCTGGTCCGGCAGGCAGCCGATCAGTCCCGGGTGGATCAGTCCGGCGAAGCGCACGCCAGGGATATGGCGCGAGGTCGTGAACATGCCTTCGAAATCCCAGATCGATTTCTGCGCCGAGGGGAAGTGCTCGGTCAGAAAACCGCCGCCGTTGTTCTTGCTGAAAAAGCCGTTGAAGCCCCACAGGCTTTCCTGCTTGGCGCCGATATCCAGCAAGTCCACCACCAGCAAGTCGCCGGGCTCGGCGCCTTCGACGCCGACCGGGCCTGACAGGAAATGCACCGTGGACAGGTCCACGTCGCGCACATCGGAGGCATCGTCATCATTCTTGATCGCGCCGCCGGTCCAGTCGTAGGTTTCCAGCACGAAATCATCGCCCGGCCTGACCCACGTCGCCATGGGGATATCCGGATGCCAGCGATTGTGCACGCCTTCGTTTTCGTAGGGGGATTGGGCCAGGTCGACCTTGATCAGGGTTTCAGGCATGTCATGCTCCTTTGAGTGGACAACGGCTTCAGACAGACAGGTATTTGCTGATCGTTTTCTCGTCAACGCGCTCGCGCGGGTCTTCGTGCACGAAGCGTCCCTTGTCGATCACGATGAGCCGATCGGCGATCTGCATGGTGAAACTCAATACTTGTTCGGACACCACAATGGCCAGATTGCGCAGTTTGCGGATCTCCAGCAGGCTGCGGGCGATGTCCTTGATGATGGACGGCTGTATCCCCTCGGTGGGCTCATCCAGCAGCAGCACACGCGGGTTGGTGACCAAAGCGCGGGCGATGGCAAGCTGCTGTTGCTGCCCGCCCGACAGATCGCCGCCACGCCGCGCGCGCATGTCGTGCAACACCGGAAACAGGGCGTAGATGTCTTCCGGTATGGTGTTGCGCAGCGCCCGCCCGCGCATGCCGGTGCGGATGTTCTCCTCGACAGTCAACGTCGGAAAGATCATGCGGCCCTGCGGCACATAAGCCACCCCGCTACGCACACGCTGATGGCTCTCCAGGCGTTCCAGCGCCTTGCCGTCCAGCGAGATCGAGCCATGCAGGGTGGGCAGCATGCCCATCATGGTCTTGAACAGCGTGGTCTTGCCCATGCCGTTTCGGCCCATCACGGCGACGATTTCACCGGAAGCCACGGCAAGGTCGATGCCGTGGATGACTTTGCTTTGGCCATAGCCTGAAACCAGGCCAGCGATATTGAACATATTGCCTCCTGGCCTCAATGGCCGAGATAGACTTCAATGACGCGCGGATCGGACTGCACCTTTTCCATGCTTCCCTCGGCCAGCACCTGTCCTTGATGCAGCACCGTGACCTTGTGCGCGATGTTCTTGACGAACTCCATGTCATGCTCGATCACGATGAGCGATCGGTTGCGGCTGATTCGATTGAGCAGTTCGGCGGTGCGCTCGCGCTCGGACACGCTCATGCCGGCCACCGGTTCGTCCAGCATCATCAGCTCCGGCTCCTGCATCAGCAGCATGCCGATCTCCAGCCATTGCTTCTGACCGTGCGAGAGCAACTCTGCCGAGCGGTCGAGCTGGTCCGCCAGAAAAATCTCCTCCGCCACCTGCTCGACCCGCTCAAGCACGGCCGGACTACGCCTGAAGGTCAGCGCGCCCAGCACGCTGCGACCGGCCGGGAACGACACTTCCAGGTTTTCGCGCACGGAAAGGGTTTCGTAGATGGAAGGGGTCTGGAACTTGCGGCCCACGCCGGCACGCACGATTTCATATTCGGCCAGGCCGGTCAGCTCCGTGTCCTTGAAACGGATGGAGCCGGCGGTGGCCTTGGTGCGGCCGCAGATCAGATCCAGCAACGTGGTCTTGCCGGCGCCATTGGGACCGATGATCACGCGCAACTCTCCCTGATCGACATACAGATTGAGGTCGTTGACGGCGACGAAGCCGTTGAACGAGACGGTCAGGCCCTCGATATACAACGCGAACGCTGATGGGTTCATGCTGCCTCCGCGGCGCCATCCGCCTGCTGGCGCGATGCTTTGCGTGCCTGGCGCTTCTGGGTGTATTGGTGATACAGACCGGCCAGGCCGTTGGGAAAGGCCATCACGACGGCAATGAACAAGCCGCCCATCAGGAATAGCCAGAGCTGCGGGAAACTCTCGGAGAAATAGCTTTTGCCGAAGTTGACCAGCAGCGTGCCGTAGACCGCCCCCAGCAGCGACAGTCGGCCGCCGACCGCGGCGAAAATGACCATTTCAATGGAAGGCACGATCCCCACGAAGGAAGGCGACATGAAACCGACCTGCAGGGTGAACATGGCCCCGCCTATGGCCGAGAACACGGCGGCCACGCAGAAGACAAAGATCTTGAAGCTGGCGACGTCATAACCCGAGAAGCGCACGCGTTCTTCTTTGTCGCGCATGGCCATCAAGAGCTTGCCCAGTTTGGACGAGAGCAGGTAGCGGCCAAACAGGATGCAGGCAAACAGCAGCACGCCGCTGATGAAGTACAGCGTCAGCCGGGCGCTGTCCGTGCGGATATCCCAGCCCAGCAGCGTCTTCAGATCGGTGATGCCATTGACGCCGCCTGTCCAGCCTTGCTGGCCGATGATGAGCACAGACAGGATCAGGGCCACGGCCTGCGTCACGATGGCGAAATAGGTGTCGCCCACACGGCGCTTGAACATGGCCACACCCAGGATCAACGCCAGCAGGCAGGGCAGCACCGGCACCGCCATCAATGTGAACCAGAAGCTTTTGAACGGCACCCAGAACCAGGGAAGCGAGGTCAGCTGGTTCCAGTCCATGAAGTCAGGGATGCCGGGCGTGGACTGGATCTTGGTGGCCTCTGGCGTCGAAGCTTCCAGCTTCAGGAACATGGCCATGCAATAGCCGCCCAGGCCGAAAAACACGCCCTGGCCCAGGCTCAGGATGCCGCCATAGCCCCAGCACAGCACCAGGCCAAGCGCGACAAAAGCATAGGACAGGTATTTGCCGATCAGGTTGAGCCGGAAGACGTCCAGCCCCAGCGGAAACACCACGAAGATCAGCAGCGCCAGGATCGCCAGCCCGGCCAGCCCTTCGCGCCCACCCACGACATTGCGAAAGAATTTCTGCATGATGCGCTCCCTACTTGCGTACCTTGATGCTGAACAGGCCTTGCGGACGCAGCATCAGAATGATCACGATGGCCGACAGGGTCAGCACCTTTGCCATCGAACCCGTCATGAAGAACTCCGAGATCGATTGCGTCTGCGCGATGACGAAGGCCGACGCGATGGTGCCGAAAAGGCTGGCCGCGCCGCCGAACACCACTGTCAGGAAGGTATCCACGATGTAGAGCGAGCCGCTGGTGGGGCCGGTGGAACCGATGGTCGTGAAGGCCGCGCCGGCAATGCCTGCGATACCGCAACCCAGCGAGAACGTCACACGGTCCACGCGCTTCGTATCGATGCCGACCGCGCCGCTCATGGCGCGGTTTTGCACCGTGGCGCGCACATGCAGGCCCCAGGTCGAGCGGAACAACGCCAGGAGCAGCGCGCCGGTCAGCACGATGCTGATGGACATGACGAACAGGCCGTTAATGGGGATGTCCACGCCGTCCAGTGGTTGCCAGGAACCCATTAACCATTCGGGCAGCGTGGGGCTGACTTCACGCGGGCCGAACAGCGAACGCAGCGTTTGCTGCAGCACCAGCGACAAGCCCCAGGTCGCCAGCAGGGTGTCCAGCGGCCGGCGGTAGAGATGACGGATCATCAGCCACTCGACCAGCCAGCCCAGGCTGAAGGTCACGGCAAAGGCCAACAAGATAGCGACGAAGAAGTAGGCCGGCATCAGGCCGGGCGCGTACTGCTGGACCAGTTCGGAACAGAGATAGGTGCAATAGGCGCCCACCGCCAGGAACTCGCCATGGGCCATATTGATGACGCCCATCTGGCCAAAGATGATCGCCAGGCCCAAGGCCATCAGCAAAAGCACGCTGAAGACCGATAAACCGTTGAAGCCCTGCATCAGCAGGATGGCCCCGAGATCGGAGAAGGATTCCATGGATGGCTCCCGGCAGTGAAAAGGCGCCGCGCGGGGCGCCCGGATCGAGGTGATTACTGATAGCCCTTGGGGAAGGGATCGGGCTTGATCAGCTCCGGCGTCTCGAAGATCACGTCAAACTGGCCGTCCTTGCGGATCTGGGCGATCCGGGTCTTGCTCCACAGATGGTGGTTGGGGTCGATCTTGACGTAGCCTTCGGGCGCTTCCTTGAATTCCAGGCCGGCCGAGGCGGCGACCACCTTGTCGACATCGAAGCTGCCGGCCTTTTCCACCGCCATCTTCCACAGCCAGGGTCCCAGATAGGCTGCCTGGGTCACGTCGCCGATCACAGCATTGGCGCCGTATCTGGCCTTGAAGGCTTCGACGAATTTCTTGTTGTTGGCATTGTCCAGGCTCTGGAAGTACTTCATGCAAGACCAGAAACCCTCGGCGTTCTCACCGCCGATCCCCAGCAATTCATCCTCGGTCACCGAGATGGTCAGGAGCTTTTGCTTGCCGCTCGTGACGCCGGCCGCTTTGAGCTGTTTGTAGAAGGACACGTTGCTGCCGCCCACCACCACGGCGAACACGACATCGGGCTTTTTCAGCTTGATCTTGTTGATCAGCGAGCCGAATTGCGTGTGACCCAGCGGGTAGTATTCCTCGCCGACCACTTCGCCCTTGAGCACGTTCTCGATATGCTTGCGCGCAATCTTGTTTGAGGTGCGCGGCCAGATGTAATCGGAGCCGATCAGGTAGAACGAGCGCGCCTTCTGCTCGCGCGCCAGCCAGTCCAGACTGGACAGAATCTGTT
>CBHWAL010000235.1:0-7320 GCA_966111495.1 uncultured Achromobacter sp.
CCCTTCAGATTCCCTCGCTCTCATCTACACGCCCCGCGCACCCAGGCCGCCGCCGCACCGGGCTGCGTCGTGATCGCTCGGAAGCGCTGCGGGGAGGGCGGTTTGCTTGGCCTTCTTTTGTAGGTCTATTGAGGATCGGAAGATCTTGCGGGGCTGCCAGATGTCGGCCGCGCGGGCGGCCTTATCTGGCGTTCGGGTGTCTTGCGTCGGCGGTTCAAAACCAACATGTCTAAAACCAAGGTGTCTGACATCCACGATCAATCCCAGGTGTCAGACACCCGTTGCTCCGCCGCCACAAGCTCAATCCCAGGTGTCAGACACCCGTTGCTCCGCCGCCACAAGCTAACACCCCTGCCACCCGGGTGTCTGACACCGTCCCGCCGACGGAGGTCAGCCATATTGAGCACCTGCAAAGCAAATCGCCGGCGTTCAAGGCCGGCGATTTCCATTTGACGCTTTTATGCCGCGTTGAACGCTTACGGAATCAGCGACAACCCCACGCGGAACTGGCTTTCGTTGCGTTGGTTGTAGCCCAGCAGCGTCTCGCCGTAGCCGTTGAAATACTGCAAATGCAGATAGCCGTTCCAGTTCAGGAACGTGCGGCGTAGCGGCCAAGCAAAATCCAGCTGAGTCGTGCGGCGCTTCTGATCTCCCTGGCGGTACATCGCCGAGACAACCGCGCCGTT
This sequence comes from uncultured Achromobacter sp., assembly GCA_966111495.1. Classification (GTDB taxonomy): domain Bacteria; phylum Pseudomonadota; class Gammaproteobacteria; order Burkholderiales; family Burkholderiaceae_B; genus Achromobacter. The sequence goes on from CBHWAL010000235.1 coordinate 687, forward strand.
GTCCTGCGCCCAGCGCAGTTGCCAGTCGACGTGGCCGGCGTAGGCGGAGTAGTCGCTGTTTTCGCTGGCGACGCCGAAATAGGCTTTGACCTTGGGGGCGAAGGTGAGCGTGCTGCCGCTGTCGAAGCGGTAGTGGAAGCGCGGCTCGATGTAGCCGTCGTTCAGCGAGCGTGAGTCTTCGCCGTCCTTGCCGTTGGAGGCGTGTTCGACGCCGGTGTTCATGCCGAAGCGCCAGTTCTGATTTTCGGACTTCCAGATGTCGTCGGTCATCCAGAAAACGCTGGGGTTGAACGTGGTGTCGATGAAGGGCTTGGAGTCGCTTTCCAGGTCCCACAGCGACGTCTGGGTGTAGCCCAGGTAAAAGTCGTCGTGCCAGGTGTCTTCGCCGCCGCGCGGGCTGATGAGGCGGTACTTGGCGCTGATCTGGAAGCGGGCGGTGGTGAGGCCGCGGGTGCCAACGGCGAAGTAGACGGGCTTGTAGGCGGAGAAGGCGCTGCGGAATTTGTCGAAGGCAGCGTGTTCGACGGTGGGTTCGATAGTGGCGGCGGGGGCGGGGCCGGCTTCGGGCGACGCGCCTGCGGCGGTGACGGCGGCGGGCGGGATGGGTTGGCCGCTTCGGGCGTCGACGACGGGTGTCTGGGCGGGCGTGGTCGCGAGGGTGCCGCTGTCGCGGCCGGTGGCGTCGAGCGCCATCATGGACGGCTGGCCTTCGATGGAGACGGCTTGCAGGCCGCGCGCGGTGGCGGGCACTTCGGCGGACCAGGACATGCGCGCGAAGTTGTTGACGGGCACGCTGTAGTTGTCGCGGCCGCTTTTCAGTTTGGCGAGGCTGCGGACGATCTGGCCGTCGGGGCTGCGCCATTGCAGGACGAGTTCAGGCGGGGCCTGCCAGTCGACGCGCGAGCCGCCCTCGTTAAAGAAAACGGCCTCGATGGTGACGGTTTCGCCGGGCGCCGCAGAGGGGCGATCCAGCCGATATGACACGCCCGCCGCGGCGGAGCCGGCCGCGCCCAGGGCCAGGATGGCGGCGAGGAGGCGGAAGGGGGGAGTGCGATGAAAAGGACGGCTGGAGGTCATTGAGGACGTGTCTGATTTTTGTGATCAGGCAATGTAGCACCGTCCCCGGCAACAGTTTGTAAGTCAGGCTAATCGTATGTATGGGCTGTAAAAAATGCAAAAACCCCGCGCATTGTCGACAACGCGCGGGGTTTCTTGTGCAGAGACTGCGGGCAGCTTATTCCCCGAACTTGATCCCCTGCGCCAGCGGCAGATTCCGCGAGTAGTTGATCGTGTTCGTCGCGCGCCGCATGTAGTTGCGCCACGAATCCGAACCCGACTCGCGCCCGCCGCCGGTTTCCTTTTCACCACCAAAAGCGCCGCCGATTTCGGCGCCGGAGGTGCCGATGTTGACGTTGGCGATGCCGCAGTCGGAGCCGGCGGCCGACAGGAAGGTTTCGGCTTCGCGCAGGTCGTTGGTGAAGATGGCGGACGACAGGCCCTGCGGCACGCCGTTCTGCATGGCGAGCGCGTCGCCGAAGTCGTTGTAGCGCATCACGTACAGGATGGGCGCGAAGGTTTCGTGGCAGACGACGTCGGTCTGGCCGGGCATCTCGGCGATGGCGGGGCGCACGTACCAGGCGTCGGGGTATTGGTCGGCCAGGACGCGTTCGCCGCCCGTGACCTTGCCGCCTTGCTCGCGCGCGGCCGTCAGGGCGGCTTGCATGGCGTCGAAGGAGGCGCGGTCGATCAGGGGGCCGACGAGGTTGCCGCTATCGAGGGGGTTGCCAATGGGGGCGCTGGCATAGGCCTTGTGCAGGCGCTGGACCAGTTGGTCGGCGACGCTTTCGTGGACAATCAGGCGGCGGGTGGTGGTGCAGCGCTGGCCGGCGGTGCCGATGGCGCCGAAGACGATGCCGCGGGCGGCCATGTCGAGGTCGGCGGTGGGGCCGACGATGATGGCGTTGTTGCCGCCCAGTTCAAGCAGGACGCGGCCGAAGCGTTGCGCGACGCGCGGGCCAACCTGGCGGCCCATGCGGGTGGAGCCGGTGGCGGACACCAGCGCGACAGTGTGCGAATCGACCAGCGCCTCGCCGACCTCGCGGCCGCCGATCAGGACTTCGGACAGGCCGGCGGGCGCGTCGCCAAAGCGTTGGACGGCCTGCGCGAAGAGCGCCTGGCAGGCGAGGGCGGTGAGGGGAGTCTTTTCTGAGGGCTTCCAGACGACGGCGTTGCCGCACACGAGCGCCAGCGCGGCGTTCCAGGACCAGACGGCAACGGGGAAGTTGAAGGCGCTGATGACGCCGACGACGCCCAGCGGATGCCACGTTTCCATCATGCGGTGGCCGGGGCGCTCGGAAGCGATGGTCAGGCCGTAGAGCTGGCGCGACAGGCCGACGGCGAAATCGCAGATGTCGATCATTTCCTGCACTTCGCCTTCGCCCTCGGCGACGATCTTGCCGGCTTCCAGGCTGACGAGGCGGCCGAGTTCCTGCTTGTGCTGTCGCAGGGTTTCGCCAAGCAGGCGGATCAGTTCGCCGCGCCGCGGGGCGGGGACGTCACGCCATGCCAGGCTGGCTTGCCGCGCGCGGGTGATGGCGGCGTGGGCCTGGGCCACCGTGTGCTCATGCACCTGCGCCAGTTCGGCGCCATCGATCGGGCTGCGGGCGATCAGGGTGCCGCCGGTGAGCGCACTGGAATTGAGTCCGAGATTGCGCAGGATGTCTTGAGGAGTGTCCATGCCGGTTCCTTCGATGCCTCGCGAAGTCAGCGTCTTCGCTTAAGGGTTATGCCTAAGTGGCGATTCTGGAAAAAAATTTACTATACGAAACTATGACGTGAAATGCGAAATATTTTTGAGGCGCCCTTTGTTGGCCTCCTTGAAACGCCAGTGCGAGCGGCAGATCCTCAGACGGCTCCGCGCGCACTGCACCTGAAGGTGAATTCGTGGCCGAACCGTTGCTCGTTGTTCAGGCAGTCAAAAAGACCTATCAGCGCGACGGGCATCCCCCGCATCTGGCGCTGGATGGCATCGATTGCCAGCTTGAACGCGGCGAGGTGATGGTCGTGGTCGGCCCGTCCGGCTCGGGCAAGAGCACCTTGCTGCGCACCCTGAACGGCCTGGAAAGCATCGACAGCGGCACGATCCGTGTCAATGGCGTGTCGCTCACGGATCCGGCCACCGACGTCAACCGTTGGCGCACCGACGTCGGCATGGTGTTCCAGCACTTCAACCTATTCCAGCACCGTACTGCGCTCGACAACGTGGCGCTACCCCAGCGCGTGGTGCGCGGGCGCAGCCGCGCCGACGCCGAACGCTACGCCCGCGACCTTCTGGGCCGCGTGGGCATGGCGGAATTCGGCGACCGATACCCCAGCCAGTTGTCCGGCGGCCAGCAGCAGCGCGTGGCGATCGCGCGCGCGCTGGCGATGGACCCGCAGCTCATGCTGTTCGACGAGGCCACGTCGGCGCTCGATCCTGAAACGGTAGGCGGCATTCTGGAATTGATGCGCGCCCTGGCGCGCGACGGCATGACGATGGCGGTGGTGACGCACGAAATGGGCTTCGCCCGCGACGTCGGCGACCGCGCGCTCTTCATGGACGCCGGCCGCATCGTGGAGATGGGCACGCCCGACGAAGTGTTCGGCCACCCCAAAGAGGCGCGCACCCGCGCCTTCCTGGAAAAGATTCTGTAGTCCCGCCGGTCCGGCTTATCCGGGCGCTGCCGGCGCGATGTGCCTTGCCCGGAACGATATGGGTCCAATCACCAAAGGGGTTAGCAATGCTGAAAATCAAACAATGGCTGGGCGTGGCCAGCGTCGCCCTGGCGGCCGCCACCGTGGCCCTGCCGGCACAGGCGGACGAGCTTTCCGACATCATCAAGCGCGGTGAATTGCGCGTGGCGGTGCAGACCTCCGGGCCGCTGATGAGCTTCATGGACAAGACGGGCAAGCGTACGGGGCTGGCCGTGGAAGTCGCCAAGCGCATGGCCGACGACCTGGGCGTGAAGCTGGTGCTGCAGGATTATGAATGGAAGGGCCTCTTGCCCGCGCTGCTGTCGGGCAAGGCCGACATGGTGGCCGCCGACATGACGCCCACCCCGCAGCGCGCCGCGCAGGTGCTGTTCTCGCTCCCCATGTTCTACGCCGACACCGTCGCCGTGGTGCCCAAGGATTCGCCGTACAAGAACTTCGCCGAACTGAACAAGTCCGGCGTCACCGTCGGCGCGCTGGGCGCCAGCACCTACGCAGAAGTCGGCAAGAAGATGCTGCCCACCGCCACGCTGAAGGAGTTCTCGGGCGGCAGCGCCCCGGTTGGCCAGGCGTTGTCCAGCGGCCGGCTGGACGCCGGCATCATGTCGCTGTCCACCGCCAACCAGTTCCTCGTCGACTTCGGCAACCTGCGCGTGCTGGAAGGCGTGATGGTGCGCGAGCCGCTGGCCTTCGCCGTCGGCCCCAACGCGTTCCGCCTGAAGTTCTGGCTGGACAACTGGCAGACGCTGAAGACCGCCGACAACACGTTGCCGGAACTGGTGCAGTACTGGTACTCCACCGATTGGAAGAAAGACCACTGATCGGAGACGGGACCGCCCATGGACTGGTTGATCGATTTCTATAACTGGCGCATCGTAAGCCAGTACACGGGCCAATTCGCCGAAGGCCTGGCCAACACGCTGATCGCAGCGGGCGCAAGCCTGGTGCTGTCGGTGCTGGCCGGGGTTCCGCTGGCGCTTGCCCATATGTCGTCCCGCGCCGTGGTGTGGCGTCCGGTGGCGGCGTATGTGCAATTCGTGCGCTCCACGCCGCTGCTCGTGCAGATCTACCTGGTCTATTACGCGGTGCCTTATCTTGTGCCGGGCGCCAAGGGCTGGAGCGAGATGGTGCTGGGCATCCTCGCCATGACCGTGCATCACGCGGCCTACATGAGCGAAATCATCCGCGTCGGCATCGAGTCCGTGCCGCGCGGCCAGATCGAGGGCGCCAAGGCCTGCGGCATGAACTACCACCAGCGCCTGCGCTATGTGGTGCTGCCGCAGGCCTTCGCCAATACGCTGCCGCCGCTGTTGGGTCAGACCGCCGTGCTGATCAAGGACACCTCGCTCTTGTCGCTGATCACGGTGTTTGAACTGGTTGCCGCGGGCGTGCAGATGAACAGCGAACGCATCGTGCCCAACGAAGCCTTCCTGACCATCGCGGCAGGCTATCTGCTGATCTACTGCGTCATGCTGCTGCTGTCCAAGGGCGTAAGCCTGTGGCTGGCCGGCCCGGCCTGGAACGCGAGGTAATCATGCTGGACTCCTATCTATCCACCGCCGGCGTCGTGTTGCCCTTTCTGCTCAAGGGCTTCTGGGAGACGCTGAAGATTTCCTTCGTGGCCATCATTGCCGGTTCGCTGCTGGGCTTTGTGATCGGCGTGATCCGCAGCTACCGCATCCGCGGCGTGCATCAGATCCTGGGGCTGTACATCCACATCCTGCGCGGCACGCCGTTCCTGGTGCAGCTCTACATCTTTTACTTCGTGCTGCCCAGCTCCGGCATCGAAATGCTGCACTGGGATTCCGGCACGGCGGCCTTCGTGGCGCTGTCGGTGTATACGTCCTGCTATGTGGCGGAAATCGTCATGGGCGCCATCCAGGCCGTGCCGCGCGGTCAGACCGAGGGCGCGATGACGCTGGGCCTGCGTCCGCTCCAGATCCTGTGGCTGGTCATTCTGCCGCAGGCCATGCGCCTGATAGTGCAGCCCATGAGCGGCGTCTACGTCATGCTCATCAAAAGCACCGCCATCCTGTCCGTGGTCGGCATCACCGAACTCACGCGGCAGGGCGAAGTGTTCATCATCACCTTCCCGGCCAAATCGCTGTTCATCTACGGCATGATCGCCGCCATCTATTTCATCTACTGCTACCCGCTCCTGCGCCTGGCCAACTGGCTGGAAAGGCGCCTGACCGGGGGCCTGCAAGGCGCGGGCCTGCACTGAGCCGACACCATGGTCTCCGAGTACATCGACACCTACTACAAGCGCACGCTCGCCGATGGCGACACCTACTATCCGCCGCTGGCGGGCGCGGCCAGCGCCGACGTCTGCGTGATCGGCGCGGGGCTCGCGGGCCTGTCCACCGCGCTGGAACTGGCGCGGCGAGGCCGCAATGTGACGCTGCTGGAGGCCAAACGCATCGCGTGGGGTGCCTCGGGCCGCAACGGCGGCTCGGTGTCGCCAGCGTTCTCCGCCGGCGCCGACGCCATCCGCAAGCACGTCGACGAAGACCACTTCCGCCAGCTTTACCGGCTGTCGATGGAAGGCGTCGAAATCATCCGCGACAACATCCGCGACCTGCGCATCGCCGACGCCCACAAGGTCGACGGCCGGCTGCGGGTCGTGCGCTACGAGGCCACCAATGCGCTGCGTCAGTGGTGCGACAGCCAGCAGCGTGACTTCTGCCGTGACGTGCGGCTGCTGTCGCGCAGTCAGGTTCGCGAACGGCTGGTGTCGGACGTTTACCACCAGGGCATCGAAGATCCCTCGTCCTTTCACTTCCATCCGCTGAACTACGCCCGCGCGCTGGCCCGCGAATGCGTGCGGCTAGGCGTGCGCATCCATGAGGATTCGCCTGTCGTGCAGGCCAAGCTGGACGGCGCG
>CBHWAL010000236.1:0-7309 GCA_966111495.1 uncultured Achromobacter sp.
GTAATGAGCACCCGGGACGAGCGGGCGCGTGCGGGAAATTTGGATTATAGCCGGGCGGCGCGACTTGTTTGGGTTTTCCCCTAGCGCCGTGCGGGTAACAATTGGCTGCACTCGGCAAGGACCTTGCATGAGCCGCGCGGCGCGGTCGTGCTATGGTCGCTCCCTATTTTTGAACCGCTGCCCTCGCGGCCGCGCCCTCCCGTCCTTTGCCCTGCGCCGATGACCGACTCTTCCCGCCCTGCCTATTCCCTCGCCTGGCGCATCGCCGTCGCCGCCGTTCTGCTTCGGCTGGCGTACACCGCGCTGGTGCAGGCCTACACGTTGATGACGCCGTTGCCCTACGGGGACCAGATCCGCGAAAGCTACATGCAGCCGCCGGTGCTGGCGCCGCTAGTGGCCAACCTGGTGTCGACCCTGCTGATCGTTGGCCTGGCGGCGTGGGGCGCGACGCGCCAGTGGCTCAACCGGCGCGGCACCGCAACGGTGGACCAGCCAGGCAGGCTGCTGCTCACCTTTCTTGCCTTGCAGGCGCTCTACACGCTTTGCCTGACGAGCGGCATGGCCATGGCGCAAAACGCCCTGCTGCCCCCCTTGATCAAGAGCGGTTCATTTCTGGAGGAATGGTTCGACCTGGGCATCACCGGACGGTTCATTGCCATGAATCTTCTGATCCGCCTCATCACCATCCCGCTTGAAATCATCGGCATCTGGCTGGCGGTGCGCATCGCCGCCTTGACCACGGTCCCTGCCGGCCCGGCGGGCAGCCCTGCCCTGACTCGGCGGCACGTGGCTGTCATCTGCGGCCTGACCATCCTGATCTGGCAGACCAGCGTCTCGATCGTGCTTGGCGGCTACATGCAGATGCACGCGCTGGGCGCGGGCTGGCCGGAACACGCGCTCGGATACTGGGTGATGCCCGTCGTCGTATTCGCGCTGGCCGCGCTGGTCAGCCTTAAAGTGCTGCCCCGCCGCCTGGAACGCCTCACGCTGGGACGGGCCGTGGCCTTGGGCAGTCTTGCGTTCTGGTTTGCGCAGGTGTCGGGCATCGCACTGGGCCTGGCGGTATTGATGTCGATGACCTGGGACCAGCTCCGGTGGGCCGCCGAGTCCCACACGGCAACCGGCCTGACGCTGCTGGCCTACGCCATCCTGCTGTCGCTGGGCTGCCTGATCGGCACGCGCCTGCTCTATCGCGCGCGCGCAGGCGCCCAGGCCCAGTAAGCGGGGCTGCGCGCTGGCGCAAAAAAAGGCCACGGTGGCATTGCCCCGTGGCCTTTTGCTTGCGCGGGCGAATCTTCCGCCCCAACCGTGCGACCGTGCGATCAGATCGCCGCGCAGCGCCGTTGCAGCCAGTCCAGCGCCTCGCCCTCGACCAGCGGCGACAGGCGCTCCAGCACCGTCTTGTGATAGTCGTTCAGCCAGTCAATCTCGTCCTCGCGCATCAGCGAAGGCTCGATGCAGCGCGTGTCGATCGGGCACATTGTCAGCGTTTCAAAGCACAGGAATTCGCCCAGCTCCGAGGTCAGCCAGCTGCGGTTGGCGACCAGGTTCTCAATGCGCACGCCCCAGCGGCCCGGACGATAGATGCCCGGCTCGTTGGACGTGATCATGCCCGGTTCCATGGCCGTGTGCGGGCCCGGCATCGCGCGGTACGAGATGACCTGCGGGCCTTCGTGCACGTTCAGGAAATAACCCACGCCGTGGCCTGTGCCGTGGCCGTATTCCGCGCCGCCTTCCCAGATGGGCGCGCGCGCGATGGCGTCCAGCATCGGCGACGGCGTGCCGCGCGGGAACGACGCGCGCGACAGCGCGATCATGCCCTTGAGCACCAGCGTGAAATCGACCTTCTGGTCCGCGCTGGGCGTGCCCACCGCCACCACGCGCGTGATGTCGGTGGTGCCGCCCCGGTACTGGCCGCCCGAGTCGATGAGCAGCAGGCCGTCGCCCTCGATAGTGGCGTGCGATTCGGGCGTGGCGCGGTAATGCGGCATCGCGCCGTTGGCGTTGAAGCCCGCAATGGTGGCGAAGCTGGGGCAGACGTAGGCGGGACGGCGCGCGCGGGCGGCCGTGATCTGCTCGTCGATGGTCAGCTCGGTGATGGTTTCCTTGCCGAGCGCGCCTTCGAACCAGGCGAAGAATTCGCACAGCGCGGCGCCGTCCTGCGCCATCGCCTGGCGCACGTTGGCAAGCTCAGCATCGGTCTTGCGCGACTTGAGCAACGTGGACGGGTTGATGGCTTCCACGCGCGGCACGGCGGGGTCCATGGCATGGAACACGCCGCAGGTGACGCGGGCCGGATCGATCAGCAGCTTCTGGTCCTGTTCCAGCGAGGCCAGCGCGTCCGCCGCCTGGGTATAGTCCGCCACTTCGACGCCGTCGGCGGCCAGGGTGGCGCGCAGGGTGTCGTCGATCTTGCCGTCGGCAACGAAGAGCGTGGCGTGGTCCTGGCCAATCAGCGCGTGTCCGACGAAGACCGGGTTGTAGTCGACGTCGGCGCCCCGCAGGTTGAACAGCCAGGCGATGTCGTCGAGCGTGCTGACGAAATGCACGTCCGCGCCGTGCTTGCGCATGGCGTCGCGGACCTGGGCCAGCTTGTCCGCGCGCGTCACGCAGGCTTCGGGCGCGACGTGCTCATGAATTTTTGCGTCGGGAAGGCCGGCGCGATCGGTCCAGACCTCGTCCAGCAGGTCTTCGCGGATCTCCAGCACGGCGCCGGACGTGGCCGCTGCGGCGGACAAGGCGCGGAAGGAGCCCAGGCCCAGCACCTGCCCATCGGTCCCGATGACGTCGCCCGCGCCGGTATTGGCGGCCAGCCAATCGACATGGCCCGGCGTCGATGCCAGCGCAATCTTCATCAATTGCACGCCAGTGCCGGCAAGCTGCGCTTCGGCCTGCACCCAGTAGCGGCTATCCACCCACAGGCCGGCGAAATCCGCCGTGACGACCAGCGTGCCCACCGAGCCCGTGAAGCCCGACAGCCAGCGCCGCCCCTGCCAGCGGGACGGCAAGTATTCGGACAGGTGCGGGTCCGAGGAAGGAACGACGTAGGCGGTCAGACCGCGGCGGCTCATGGCCTGCCGCAATTGGGCAATACGGGCGTCGGTGCTAGACATGGGAGATGGAATCCTTAGCGCAACATGAAAGACATGGCGCCCAGGCTGTTCAGCGTACGGATGGCGGACTGCATGCAATCCGTGGTGAATCGCAAGGTGACGCCGTCCACGCGTTCGAGCGTGGGCCACATGCAGAACAGGTCGGCCAGCGCCGCGCTCTGCGTCTGCAACCGGCATTCTATAGGCGCGGGAATGACGAAAGGAACGGCTTTCTTGTCCCCGCCGCGCTTGAAATTGCGCACGGCGGTTTCGGCGGCCGCGGCAATCGCACGGCGCGAGGCGGCCGGCGACAGCGTGATGCCACTGCCCTGCCCGTGCGCGACCTTGGTCTGCACCCATTCGGCGCCGGGAAAAGTGTCGCGCGTTTCTTCGATAAACACGTCGTCGCCGGTGCCCAGGATGACGGGCACGCCCAGTTCGCCGGCCAGCGCGCCGTACAGGCCCGCTTCGCCCAGTTCCATGCCGTTGATGACGACGCGCGCGAACGCGAAGCTGTTGATCGTGTGGGCCAGGATGCCGCGCCCCTGCGAGCGCGAGTGGTAGCCGATCATGAAGACGGCGTCGCACGCTTCTTCCAGTCCGCCCATCATGCCCAGGTAGCGCGGCTTGCCCAGCACCAGGCGGGCGCGCTCGTCCAGACCGTCGGGCAGCAGGTTGCGAAAGCCGCCATGCGAGTCGTTGACCAGGATCTCTTCGGCGCCGCCCGCGATGGCGCCCTGCACAGACGCGTTGGCCTCGGCGGTCATCCAGGCGCGGGCGCGCTCGTATTCGCCATTGCCTGCGCGGACCTGCTCGGGGTGAAAGACGCCCGCGACGCCTTCGATATCGGTGGAAATCAGGATCTTCATGATTGGGCCTTGGAAATATTCAGAATTCGGTGTCGGACAGCCACTGGCGCCATTCGGGCGCGGCGTGGCGGATGGAATCGCGGTGATGGCCGTCGCGTCCGGTCACGCTCTCGGCGTGCCACAGGGCGGCGATGATGGCCTGTTCGCAGGCTTCGGCGGCGGCCTCGAACAGCGGATCGATGCGGGCTTCGTGCAGCATCGCGATCGCGGGCATGGCCGATTCGGCCAATTGCGGAATCGTGTATGCCGTGGAAAACGCCAGCGCAATGTCACCGCTGCCGTGACCGAACACCGAGCCGGTGCGCGCCAGCCCCGCACCTGCGCGCAGCGACAGGCGGCGCAACTGGCGCGAATCCAGCGGCGCATCGGTAGCCACCAGCAGGATGATCGAGCCCTTCTCGGGTGCGATCACGGCGTTCTCGCCTTGTTGCACAAGTCCTTGGTCAAGCTGGCTCGCCAGGCGGCGGCCGAACGGCCTGCCGGCCACCGTCAGGTTGGGCAAGCGGCCGAAATTCGACAACACCAGCGCCCCCACGGTGTACTGCGGCCCGTCCTTGATCTGCGCCATGCGCGAGGCCGAGCCAATGCCTCCCTTGAACGAGAAACTGGACATGCCGCGGCCGGCGCCCACGGCGCCCTGCGCGAACTGCTTGCCCGCGGCGGCCAGCGCCTCGCCGTAATGCGCCTCCTCGACCGCCATCGCCTGGATGTCGTTCAGGTGGCCGTCGTTGCACTCGAAGACCAGCGGATTCACGGTGGCCATACCGCGGCCGATGCCCGGATTGGCCGCGACCGCCGCGCGGATCTGCGCATTGGCCACGGTGCCCACGCCGAACGTGTTGGTGAGCCCGATCGGCGTTTCCAGCACGCCCAGTTCCTGGACCTGGACCAGACCCGTGCTCTTGCCGAAGCCGTTCAGCACGGTGGCCGCGGCCGGCGTCTTGTCCAGAAAGAGATTGCCGCCATGCGGACGCACGACCGTCACGCCGGTCTGCAGCGGACCCTCGGCCAGCGTGCAATGGCCGACGGTGACGTCGCCCACGTCGCAGATCGAGTCCAGCGGCCCTGAAGGCAGTACGCCGATACGGGGGATGTCCAGCGCTTGTTTGTCCATGTTCGTTTACGTGTCGCCACGCTCCAGAATGCAAAACGCCGCCACCCTGGGTCCGGATCACGCGCTGACAAGCGCGTGGCGGACGGAGGCGGCGGCGGAAAATTCGCCCTCCACGCCGGCCCTCGCTAAAGGCCCGGCGGCAGGTTTACTTGCGGTCGATCTTGGGATCGAGCGCGTCGCGCAGGCCGTCGCCCAGCAGGTTGAACGCCAGCACCGTCAGGAAGATCGCCAGCGCCGGGAAGATCGCGACGTGCGGTGCGATGACCATGTCGGCGCGCGCTTCGTTCAGCATCGCGCCCCACTCCGGCGTGGGAGGCGATGCGCCCATGCCCAGGAACGACAGGCTGGCCGCGGTGATGATCGAGGTGCCGATCCGCATCGTGCCGTACACCACGATCGGCGAGATCGTGCCGGGCAAAATGTGGCGCATGATGATCGTCCAGTCGGACGCGCCCACGCTCTTGACGGCTTCGACGTACGTCATCTGCTTGATCGACAGCGTATTGCCGCGCACCAGGCGGGCAAACGCAGGCACGCTGAACACGGCCACGGCCACGATCACGTTGACCATGCTGGAACCCAGGATGGCAACCACGCCGATGGCCAGCAGCATGCCGGGGAAGGCCAGCAGCACGTCGGAGATGCGCATCGTGATGCGTTCCCACCAGCCTTCGTAGTAGCCCGCCATCAGGCCCATGAAGGTGCCGACGATGGCGCCCATGGCGACCGACAGAAAGCCCGCGGCCAGCGAGATGCGCGCGCCCATGACGATGCGGCTGAAGATGTCGCGGCCCAGCGAATCCACGCCCAGCCAGTGCGTCAGCGACGGGCTGGCATTAAGCGCGTCGTAGTCGAAGAAGTTCTCCGGGTCGAACGGCACGATCCACGGCGCGAAGGCCGCGACGATGACCAGCAGCAGGACAAAGAGGCCGGCGCCGACGGCAAGCTTCTGCTTCTTGAACTTGCGCCAGAACTCGGTGGCGGGCGTGCGCACGTCGTTCTTGGGGACGGCGGCGATGGTCGCGGCGGGTGTCGTATTGCTCATGGCCGCCTCACTTGTAACGGATGCTGGGATTGATGACGCCATACAGCACGTCGACAATCAGGTTGATCAGGATGAATTCCAGCGAGAACAGCAGCACGAGGCCCTGGATCACCGGATAGTCGCGCTGGGTAACGGCGTCCACCAGCAGGCGGCCAAGGCCGGGCCAGTTGAACACGGTCTCGACCACGATCGAGCCGCCCAGCAGGAAGCCGAACTGCAGGCCCATCATGGTCACGACGGGAATCAGCGCGTTGCGCAGCGCATGCTTGATGATCACGCGGCGCTCGGACAAGCCCTTGGCGCGGGCGGTGCGCACGAAGTCTTCCTGCACGACTTCCACGAAGGAGGCCCGCGTGAAACGCGCCATCACGGCGGCCACGGCGGCGCCCAGCGTGATGGAAGGAAGAATGTAGTGTTGCCAGGTCGATGCGCCCACGGTGGGGAGCCAGCCCAGGTTCACCGAGAAAATCTGCATCAGCATCATGCCCAGCGCGAACGCAGGGAACGAGATGCCGGACACCGCCAGCGTCATGCCAAGACGGTCGGGCCAGCGATTGCGCCATACGGCCGACACGATGCCGATGATCATGCCGAAGCCGACTGACCACACCATGCTCGCAAGGGTGAGCCACAAGGTGGGCATGAAGCGCTCGGCGATTTCGGTCGAGACGGGGCGCTTGGTGCGCAGCGAGGTCCCGAGGTCGCCCTGCAGCATGTGGCTGAAGTAGCGCACGAACTGCTGCGGCAGGGGCAGATCCAGCCCAAGTTCCTTGCGCACGAGTTCGACGGTTTGCTGGTCGGCCTCGGGACCAGCGGCCAGCCGCGCCGGGTCGCCCGGAAGCATGTGCACAAACAGGAACACGACCACCGCTACCAGTAGCAGCGTGGGGATCATGCCCAAAAGACGTTTGACGATGTAGGTCAGCATTGAAATTCCTGCAACATCGGCGGGGACACCGCGTCCCCGCCGTATGTGGCCTTACAAGGGCCCGAAGGCCCCGAGAGTTACTGCTTGGTTTACTGCTTCAGGTCGATGTCGCCGAACCAGAACGAGGTGTCCGGCTCAACGTACACGCCCGACAGATTCTTCGACTTGACGTACAGGTTGTTCTGGGTCACCAGGAAGGCCCACGGGGCGTCCTTCCAGATGGTTTCCTGAACGTTCTTGTAGATCTCGGTCTTCTTCGCG
>CBHWAL010000237.1:0-7303 GCA_966111495.1 uncultured Achromobacter sp.
TGATTGCGGATGTGACGGACCGCGTCGCGGTGCTGTATCGCGGCAAGCTGGTCGAGCAAGGCCCCACCGCCAAGATCCTGGGCGACCCCGACCATGCCTACACGCGCAGCCTGATCTCGGCCGTGCCGCGTCCGGACATCAAGCTCAAACGATTTCCGCTGGTGACTTACATCGAATCGGTGCGCACGCCCGCGCAGCCGCTGGACCTGGCCACGCACTGGCTGGGCCAGCGCCGCGACTTCGGCAAGCGCACGGACGGTCCGCTGGTCCAGGCGCGCGACCTGTCCATGCGGTTCGTGCTCAAGAGCGCGTTCTTCAAGCGCAACCAGCGCACGCTGGACGCGGTCAAGCGCGTGAACCTGTCCATCGGCGAAGGCGAGGTCTTTGGCCTGGTCGGCGAATCGGGCTCCGGCAAATCGACCGTGGCGCGGCTGATCTCGGGGCTGTACACGCCCAGCGAGGGCTCGGTCACGTTCAGCGGCACCGACCTCACGGCGCTCAAGGGCGAGAAGGAACTCAATCCGTTCCGCCGGCAGATCCAGATGATCTTCCAGGATCCGTTCTCGTCGCTGAATCCGCGCATGCGGGTGCTGGACATCGTGGCCGAACCCATCCGATTTCACAAGCTCGCCGCGAGCGAAGCCGAGACGCGCCGCATCGTGGCCGACCTGCTTGACGTGGTGGGCCTCGCCGACCGGGCCGCCGAACGCTTTCCGCACGAGTTCTCCGGCGGACAGCGCCAGCGGATCTGCATCGCACGGGCGCTGGCCACGCGGCCACGCTTCCTGATCTGCGACGAGCCCACGTCGGCGCTTGACGTGTCCATCCAGGCGCAGATCCTGAACCTGCTCAAGGACCTGCAGGAGGAGCTTGGCCTGACCATGCTCTTCATCAGCCACGACCTGCCGGTGATCCGCCAGATGTGCGACCGCGTGGGCGTGATGCGCCACGGCGAACTGCTGGAAGTCGCCGACACGGAAACCCTTTTCGAACACCCGCAGCATCCCTACAGCCAACATCTGCTCGGTCTGATGCCTCGCCTGCAATCCATGTCCCGCGAAGGGCTGGACGTGGTGAGCTAAGACCGCGCGTAACTGGAGTCCTTGGACATGACGGCGAACCGGCAGACCCTATTCATCGGCGGCAAGGTGTTCGACGGCGAGGGGCGGACGTTGCCCAACCACGGCGTGCTGATCGAGGGCGCGCGCGTGGCCCGCGTGGCGCCTGCTGGCGAATTCTCGGGTTATGCGGGCGCGCGGGTGGACACAACGGGCATGACCCTCATGCCCAGCCTGGCGGACTGCCACGTGCATCTGGTCTACACGGGCGGCGCGGACCCCAATGCCCAATTAACCAAGCAGGGCCCGGCGCAAATCACGCTGACCGCGCTGGAAAACGCACAGGCCAGCTTGCGCGGCGGCTTCACGGCGCTGCGCGACTGCGGCGGCAAGGACTATCTGGAATTCGGCGTGCGCGATGGCATCGCGCGCGGCGTGTTTCCCGGCCCGGCCATCAAGGCCTCCGGCCGCATCATCTGCATGACGGGCGGCCACGGCAACCGAATCGGCCGCGTCGCCGACGGTTGCGAGGAAGTGGTCAAGGCCGTGCGCGAACAGGTTCACGCCGGCTGCGACTTGGTCAAGATCATGGCCACGGGCGGCGTCATGACACCGGGCGTCAGCCCCATGGATGCGCACTACAGCTTTGACGAAATGAAGGCCGGCGTGCACGAGGCCAAGCGCTTTCGTAAAAGCACCGCCAGCCACGCGCAAGGCACGCAAGGCATCCTGAACGCGGTGCGCGCCGGCATCGATTCGATCGAGCACGGCATCTTCATGGACGACGACTGCCTGCGCGAAATGCTGGAAGCCGAGACGTATCTGGTGCCGACCATCGCCGCCGTGCGCAACATCATCGCCAATGCCGACAACGGCATTCCCGCCTACGCGGTGGAAAAGGCCCGCGCGGTGGAACAGCGGCATCGCGAGTCGTTCCAGATGTACTACAAGGCGGGCGGCCGCATCGCGCTGGGCACCGACGCGGGCACGCCGTTCAACCTGCATGGCGAGAACGCCCTGGAACTGGCGTACATGGTGGAGTTCGGCATGACGCCGGTGGACGCGCTGATCGCTGGCACGTCGCGCGGCCATGACCTGATGGGCATGACCGATCACGGCGTGATTGCAGAGGGCAAGGTGGCCGACCTGCTGCTGGTGCAGGGCGACCCGGCTGAAGACATCATGAAGGCCGCCGATAAACGCTTCCACGTGGCCGTGCTGCGCAACGGCGAACTGGCGGCGGGGGACTTGCCGTTCTTAATCTCAGGGCGCCGTATCGGCGCCCGGCGTTGCACGCTTCAGCCGGCCCAACATCGCCTCGATGGGCATGCGCATGCCGTTGATGTCCATTTGCCCGTCCCGGTAGTCCGCCTCGACCTGGATCACACCGTCATCGACACGGCTCCAGGGCGTCGCGGCGGCCAGGCCGCGCAGCGCATCGGCTTCCCGCCGCGCCGCGGACCGGGCGGCGTCGGGCGTGGCGCCCTTCAGTTCCGCCTGCGCCGCGATCAGATCGGCCATGCTGTCCGTTGATATCTTCATCCGCATGCTCAGGTAGCGCACGACCTCCTGGGCGATGGCCAGCGGGTCGCGATTCCAGAATGACGGCGAATCCAGCCCGAATTCCACGCTGAACGACGATGTGCCATTGGCCGTTTCGACCTGCAGCGTCGACAGCGTGAAACTGGGACGGGCCAGGAGGAACTTCAACAGGTGGGACGCGGCGAGCATCGAGTCGCCGATAACGGGCTTGCCGTTTTCGACGCGTGGCCGTCCGGCTCTCTCGATGTCCTGAAACGCCTTGAGCGACGCCACGTCCATGTCCTTGCCGTCCGCCGCCATGTGCAGCTTGGCTACATGCAGGCCGCGAACGCAGATGCTGCCGACATCGAGCGTCATCTTGCCCGTCATGCGTTCGGGGGTTCCGTCCGAACCGAGCGTCAGCGCAATGTCCTTCAGGCCCAGCGGCAGCTTGTCCAGATCGGATGCCCAGTTCTTCACCGTCAGCGTCGTGCTGCTCGTGGAGGACTCAGCTGCACCGGACGATTCATGCGACACCGCCAGATCCTCGAGGATCAGCGTGTAGGGGCGGCCCTTGATCGCTTCGGAAAGCGAGGCCTTGCCGACGGCGAGCGACACCGCGGCGCGCGTGGCGTCGCCGGCATGTTTGACTTGCGCCTGCATCCCCGAGAAGTCGAACGTGATTGGATTGTCGGCATACTTGACCGGCGCCAGCGCCAGATCGCCCGAGAAGTCGCGGTCATACGCGATGAGGAAGTTCGCCGTCAACGGCGCCGATCCGCCAGCCGCCGCGAACCAGGCGGCTGCGTCGGGCGTCTCGGTCATGTGCAGCCGGCCCGCCGCCATCACGGGCGCGACAGAGCCAGACGCAAGCCGGGAGGCGGGAAACGGGCCGTGCTCGATCTGGCTCGTGAACGCGAATGCCTTCTCGGCCGGCTTGCGGCCAGACTGCACGTCGACCTTCACCCCGAACCGCGCATCGGAAGAAAACACGCCCCGTTCGAACGATTGCAGTTCGAGCGTCACGGGCACGCCCAGCTTCGCACTCAGGCGCTGCGCCTCTGCATTCAACGCCTGCACGTCCTGCGCCAGCCGGGCTTCGATCTGCTTGCCGGTGTACCACGCGGTGCCGACCCACGCCGCAGCCACCACCGTCACCAGCACGCCACCCGCCACGATCCGCTTGTTCATGATGCCTCTGTCCGTTTGAGATACGCCGAGATTGCCGCAAGGGGCGATCATAAAGAAAAACGGGCTGTCGCAAGGACAGCCCGTCGCAGGCGACGCCGAGAAGATCGCGGCGTGCCAATCGTGTTGCGGCAGCTTAGCGCATGCCGCCCAGCACGCCGCCCATCGCCATCATCAGGAACTGCTGCAGCGGCATCTTCTTGCCGTTGAAGTCGACCTGGCCGTCGGCGTAGTTCAGGTAGGAGACGATGTTGTTGTTTTCGATCTTGCCCAGGCCCATTGCCGTGGCCATGGTGCCGACCATTTCAACCTGACCCTTGGCGGTCTGCACGGCTTGTTCCGCCGCCACACCGCGCATTTGCGGTTCGATGGCCATCAGGTCCGTCAGGTTGCCCTTGGACAGCACGAGCTTGGCATCCAGCTTCTTCAGGGCCTGCAACGCCATGTTGGAGGCATCGCCTTCCAGTGCGGCCGGCTTGACCAGCGCCATGTTCAGATTGAACGTCGACGTGCCGTTGGCGGTGCGCACTTCCAGCGGCGACACGGCCAGCGTCGGGTTGCCGGCCAGCAGCTGCTCGAAGTTGGTCTTGAGCAAGGCCTTTTCTTCGTCCGTGAATTGCGGGGTCTGCTCTTCGCCCTTGCTTTGCAGCATGCGGCGCGAGCCGGCCTCATAGACGTCGTTCAGCGACTTCAGCGCCTTGGAGTCCAGGTTCTGCGCGTCGATAACCAGCTTCATGCCGGCCATGTCCTTGGCCTGCACGTTGATCATGCCGAAGTCCACGGCCATCTTGGCGCCCATGGCCGAGCCGTTCTCGGTCATGTCCACGGCGATCGACGTGTCCTTGAGCTGGACGGGCGGCTTTTCGCGGGACGTGATCGTCCAGTCCTTGAGCGTCACCTTCTGGCTGCCCACGTACATGTCGTTGGCGGCCGGCTTCAGGTCGCTGACCAGGGTGATGCCCTTGACCGCCATGGCGGTGATGTCGCTGTTGTCGGACGGGCCCGACATCTCCAGGCTGTCGACGGCCACATCGAAGATGCCGCGCTTGGTGGAAGTGGCGTAATCGAAGTCGCCCTTCATGCCCGAGAACACGAACTTGGTGGTGTCCTTGGCGACTTCGACCGGGGCCAGGTTGAACTTGCCGGTGATGTCCTTGCCGTAGCTGACGCTGTAGTGGCCCGACAGCGGCACGGCGCCCTTGGCGGCGGCGAACCACTCCTTGACCGTGTCGGTCTCTTCCAGCGCGAAATCGCTGGCCACCATGGCCGGCAGGAACTTGCCCACCTTCAGGTTGGAGAACGGCAGGGGACCGTGGCTCAGGTGCTCGACGAAGACCACGTCGCGTTCCTGCGCGGGCTTGCCTTCCGCCGCGGGCGTGGTGAACTTGATGCGGTAGCGCGAGACGGACGAGAACACGCCGCGCTCGAACGACACCAGTTCGGCAACTCCGTTGATGCCCCACTTGTCGCTGGCCTTCTTGAGTTCGACGTTGGAGTCGACGATGGCCTGCTTGACGAATTCCTCGGCCTTTTGGCCCGTGTACCAGGCCGTGCCGGTCCAGACCGCGCCCAGCGCGACGACGATGCCAACTAATGCCGATTTCTTCATTGCATCCCTTTTATTTTGAATAGATGAAAGCCGACGGATTATAGGGAGGGCTGACTAGGGAAAACACTTATTTTGTTCGAATATAATACAAAATATTGCTGAATGATTCTATAGAGACGTTTCGGGCGCTTGCTGCGCCGCCACATCAGCTACAATCCGTTCCGTGCGCCACGCCAATCTGCGCACGTCCGCTCGGCCCTTCGCCGCCAAGCTTCGCCCTGATGGGCGCTTCCCTTTTCTCCTTATTCGACCGCCTGGATTGGAGTCTCTCAAATAGAGCGACAGGCTGCCGCTGGAGCTGTTTTGACTACCAATTCCCCTTTCGCCGACCTCGGGCTGGCTGATTCGCTGTTGCGCGCCATTGCCGACACCGGCTACACCGCGCCCACGCCCATTCAAGCCCAGGCCATTCCGCAAGTGCTGAAAGGCGGCGACCTGCTCGCTGCCGCTCAGACCGGCACCGGCAAGACCGCCGGCTTCACGCTGCCGATCCTGCACCTGTTGTCGCAGAAAAAGCCCGAGGCCCGCAAGCCCGGCCGCCCCCGTTGCCTGATCCTGACCCCGACGCGTGAACTGACCGCGCAGGTGGCCGAATCGGTGCAAACCTACGGCAAGTACACCTCGCTGTCCTCCATGGTGATGTTCGGCGGCGTCAATATCAACCCCCAGATCTCCTCGCTGCGCAAGCCGCTGGACATCCTGGTCGCCACGCCCGGCCGCCTGCTGGACCATTGCGGCCAGAAGACGGTGGACCTGTCCGGCGTCGAAATCCTGGTGCTGGACGAAGCCGACCGCATGCTGGACATGGGCTTCATCCGCGACATCCGCAAGATCCTCGCGCTGCTGCCCAAGCAACGCCAGAACCTGCTGTTCTCGGCCACGTTCTCCGACGAGATCCGTACGCTGGCGCGCGGCGTGCTGAACAATCCGGGCGAAGTCTCGGTCACCCCGCGCAACACCGCCACCGAGCTGGTCACGCAGACGGTGCACATCGTCGAGCAGCATCACAAGCGCGACCTGATCAGCCACATCATCCGTGAAAGCGGCTGGCACCAGGTGCTGGTCTTCACGCGCACCAAGCACGGCGCCAACCGCCTTGCCGAAAAGCTCGTGAAGGACGGCCTGACCGCTGCCGCCATCCACGGCAACAAGAGCCAGTCGGCCCGCACGCGCGCGCTGGCCGGCTTCAAGGACAGCACCGTGACCGTGCTGGTCGCCACCGACATCGCCGCCCGTGGCCTGGACATCGACCAGTTGCCCCAGGTCGTGAACTTCGAGCTGCCCAACGTGCCGGAAGACTACGTCCACCGCATCGGCCGCACGGGCCGCGCAGGCGCCACGGGCGCCGCGGTCTCGCTGGTCGACAGCAGCGAAATCAAGCTGCTCAAGGATATCGAGCGCCTCATCAAGAAGACGATCGAGCGCAAGCCGGTGGAAGGCTGGACGCCTCCCGCCACCAGCGCAGCCGCGTTCGAACGCCAGGAGCGCGACGAAGACTCGCGCAGCATGCGCGGCGGTCCCCGCAATGGCGGCCGCGGCGGCAATGGCGGCTCGGGCCGCTCCTCGCGTCCCGCCCAAGGCCAGCCGCGCGCGGCGGCAGGTGGCCGTGCGCCCGCGCCGGCCCGTGCCGGCGAAGGCCGTGGCAACGGCGGTTCGCGCGATGGCAAGCCCGCCGACCGTCCGGCGCACGCCGGCCGCAACGAGGGCCGTCCGCAGCAGAACCGCCATCCCGAAGGTTCGTCGCGTCCGGCTGGCAATGCCGGTGCCGGCCGTCCGGCCACAGGACGTTCGGGCCAAGGCCGTCCGGCCGGCGCGCCGCGCGCCGCGTTGCTGAGCAAGTAATATCTCCCGCAACCCCGACACTGCGACCCACGGACCCGCGCCATCATGCCCTTATCCACCTGGTTGACGTTCTTCCTGGCCTCCT
>CBHWAL010000238.1:0-7301 GCA_966111495.1 uncultured Achromobacter sp.
GCCGTGCCGTTCAACTGCGTCAGCTCAAGCGCCGGAAAGCGCTCGGCCAGTTCCAGCGTCAGCGCGCCCAGCACCAGATACGGCAGGGCCTCGTCCAGCGCAATCGACAGGCGCGCCTCCTGGCCGCCGGCAAACGCCAGCGCGCGCTGCGACAACCCGCCGGCCTGGCGCAACAGTTCCTTGGCTTCCAGCAGCATCACCTCGCCGGCCGCCGTCAGCACGGCGTTGCGGCGTGACCGGTCAAAGAGTTCCACGCCCAGATCCGCCTCCAGCAATCCCACCGCCGTGCTGACCGCCGATTGGGCGCGGCCAATGCGGCGCGCCGCCGCCGAGAACGATCCGGCCTCTGCCGCCGCCACGAATTGCCGTAGTTGGTCCAAGGTCCATTGCATGCAGTGCTCCTTTCAATTCATCAATTTTATAGATCCAATCCAACTTTTTATGGCGGATATGTAGATGGATAATGCCAACCCGTGATCCGGAGCGCGCACGCCGCGCCCGGCATCACGGTCTTCAAAAGGAGTAGAACCATGCAGCGGACTCATTCGAACGCTGTTGCCGCGGCCACCCCCGGCCGCTGGCTCGTGCTGGCCATCGTGTCCAGCGCCTTGCTGCTGATCGTCGTCGACATGACGGTCCTTTACACCGCCTTGCCACGGCTGACCCACGAACTGGGCGTCACGGCGTCCGCCAAGCTGTGGATCGTGAACGTGTACGCGCTGGTCGTGTCCGGCCTGCTGCTGGGCATGGGCACGCTGGGCGACCGGCTGGGCCACAAACGTCTTTTCATGATGGGGCTGGCCGTGTTCGGCGTGGCGTCATTGGCCGCCGCCTACTCGCCCGGCGCCGTCCTGCTGATCGCGGCGCGTGCGCTGCTGGGCGTGGGCGCCGCGATGATGATGCCCGCCACCCTGTCCATCCTGCGCCTGGCATTTGCCGACGAACGCGAGCGCGCCGTCGCGATCGGGGTCTGGGCCTCGGTCGCCTCGGGCGGCGCGGCGCTCGGCCCCGTCGTGGGCGGCCTGCTGCTGGAGCATTTCTGGTGGGGCTCGGTGTTCCTCATCAACGTCCCCATCGTGCTGCTGGCCCTGCCGCTGGCCTGGCGCTTCATCCCGGCCAGCCGGCCTGACGCGTCGCGTCCGTGGGATCTGACCGGCTCGCTGCAGGTGATGGCGGGCATGATCCTGTGCGCCTATGCGCTCAAGGAGCTGGGGCGCGCTTCGCCGTCCTGGCTGCACGCGATGGTGGCCTGCGCGGCGGGCGCGGCCATGCTCGCCCTCTTTGTGCGCCGCCAGCAGCGCCGGCCCTATCCGCTGATCGACTTCGCCATCTTCCGCAACGCGTCCTTCAGCTCGGCCGTGGCCGCCGCGCTGTTTGCCGCGGCCGCGCTGCTGGGCATGGAACTGGTGTTCAGCCAGCGGCTGCAACTGGTGCTGGGCATGTCGCCGATCCAGTCCGCGCTCATCATCCTGCCGCTGCCGCTGGCCGCCTTTGTCGCCGGGCCGCTCGCGGGCCTCCTGCTCGGGCGCGTGGGCAGCCGGCGCATGCTCTTCCTGTCGCTGCTGGTGTCTGGCGCGGGCATGGGCGGCTACCTGCTGACCTACGACGCGGCGGTCATCCCGCAAATGATCAGCCTGTGCGTGCTGGGCCTGGGCATCGGCGCCACCATGACGGCCGCGTCCAGCACCATCATGCAAAGCGCCACGCCCGAGCGCGCGGGCATGGCGGCATCAATTGAGGAAGTCTCGTATGAGCTGGGCGGCGCGCTGGGCGTGACGGTGATGGGCTCGATCCTGTCGGGCGTGTACGCGCAGTCGCTGTCCGTGCCCGCCGGCGTGGCGGCCACCGGCGCGGCGCGCGACAGCCTGGACGAGGCGCTCGTCGTCGCCGAAAGCCTGCCTGCGGACCTGGCGGCCACGCTGACCGAGATGGCCCGCGGCGCCTTCGAGACGGGCTACGCGGCGGTGATCGCCACCGCCACGATCATGCTGCTGGGCACCGCCGCCTTCGTGCTGCTGAACCGCGCCCGCCGGGCGGTGCAACCCGGCTGAAGTCACCCATTGCGGAACGCGTGGTCCATGTCCGCGATCAGGTCTTCCTCGTGCTCCAGGCCGATCGACACCCGGATCAGGCCTTCGGATACGCCTGCGGCATCGCGCTCGGCTGCGGGCACCCCGGAATGTGTGGTCGACGCCGGATGACACACCAGCGTCTCGGTGCCGCCCAGGCTGACGGCCGAGCGGAACAGATGCAGCGCATTGATGAATCGGAACGCCCGCTCGCGGCCCCCTTCCAGCACGAAGGCAAACGTCGAACCGGGCCCAGTGCATTGGCGCTTGTACACCTCTTGGTAGGCGCGATCCGTAATCAGTTCCGGGTGGAACACCTGCACCTTTTCGTGCGGATTGCCCGCCAGCCACTCCGCCACGCGAGTCGCCGTGCGCGCCGCCTGCTTCATGCGCAGGACCACCGTTTCCATCGACCGCGTGATCATCCAGCATGAATGCGGATCCAGCTGCGAGCCGAAGGCGCTGCGGATGGCGCGCACTTTCTTGATGAGTTCCTTGCTGCCGGTGACCGCCCCCGCCACCAGATCACTGTGGCCGCCGACGTACTTGGTCAGCGAATACACCGACAGATCCACCCCGTGCTCCGCCGGTTTCTGGAAGATCGGCCCGAGCAGCGTGTTGTCGCACACCGAGATCGGCCGGTAGCCGTGGCGCGTTTCGAACGCATCCAGCTCGTTTTTCATGGCCTCGAAATCGAACAGCGCATTGGTTGGATTGGCGGGCGTCTCGACATAAAAGAGCTTCACCGGTCCCTTGGCCGCCGCCTCTTCAAGCGCGGCGCGCATGTTGCGCGGCGACAAGCCGTCCGCCACGGGATGCGAACCCACGCCCCACTCCGGAAAGATCTTGCCGATCAGCGTCTCGGTGCCGCCATAGAGCGGCACGGATTGAACCAGCTGGTCGCCCGGCCGCAGAAACGCCATCAGCACCGCGCTGATCGCGGACATGCCGCTGGAGGTCACGGCGGCGTCCTGCGAGCCGTCAAGCAGCGACAGCCGGTCTTCCACGATCTCCAGGTTCGGATGATTGAACCGGCTGTACACCAGCCCCGCCGTCTCGCCCTGCGGCAAGGGCTTGCGGCCTGACACCAGATCAAAGAAGGCGGCGCCGTCCTCGGCCGTGCGGAACGCGAAGGTGGACGTCAAAAACACCGGCGGTTTGACCGCCCCCTCGGACAGATAGGGATCGTAGCCATAGGACATCATCTGGGTTTCGGCATGCAAGGGGCGGCCGAAGATGTCCTTCTTGTGATAGCTCGAGTAAGTCATGGAGTGCCTCTTTCTGGTATTCCAGCCGACCGGGCGGGCGCGTCACGTATCTCCCAGACAATAACGCCGTGGCGCGGGGGAGTTATTGCAGGTTGTGACGTGCGCGCGCCGGCAGCGGCGGGATCCACGAGAGGCGGCAACCGGCGTCAGTCCACCGTCGCCCCGGACAGCTTCACGAGCTTGCCCCACTTGTCGATTTCCTGGTCCAGGAAGGCCTTGAACTCGGCGGGCGATTGGCTGGTGGGCGCGGAACCCTGATCCAGCAGCACCTTGCGGAACGCGGGGTCTTGCGTCACCGCCTTCAGGGCCTGGGCGAGCTTATCGACGACGGCCGGCGGCGTGCCAGCGGGCACGAACACACCATTCCACAGTGACACATCGAACCCGGCCAGCGATTCGCCCACCGCCGGCACGTCGGGCAGGCGCGGCGAGCGCTCAGGGGTGGTCACGCCCAGCGCGCGAAGCTTGCCGCTTTCCAGGTACGACAGCACTTCCACCAGGGGCGAAAACACCGCCTGCACCTGCCCGCCCATCAGATCCACGTTCGCCGGCGCGCCGCCCTTGTAGGCCACGTGCACCATGTCGCCCTTGGCCATCGCGTTGAACAGCGCGCCGGACAGATGCGAGGCCGACCCGTTGCCCGCGGAACCGTAGTTCACCGGGGCGTCCTTTTTCTGAACCAGCGCGATGAACTCCGTGAGCGACTTGGCCGGCACGCTGTTGTTCACGGTCAGCACATTCGGAATCGACGCGATCTGCGACACGGGAATCAGGTCACGGCGCAGGTCGAAG
This sequence comes from uncultured Achromobacter sp., assembly GCA_966111495.1. Lineage (GTDB taxonomy): Bacteria > Pseudomonadota > Gammaproteobacteria > Burkholderiales > Burkholderiaceae_B > Achromobacter. The sequence continues at coordinate 4,130 of CBHWAL010000238.1, forward strand.
CCCATGTTCTTGTACAGCGTCACATTGGTGGCGATCGTGCTGGTGGCCAGCAGCAGCGTGTAGCCGTCTGGCGTTGCGCGCGCCGCCACGCTCGATCCCAGGTTGCTGCCCGCCCCCGCGCGGTTCTCCACGACCACCTGTTGCTTGAGTTGCCGGGACAGATGCTCGGCGAGCAGCCGCGCGGTCGCATCCGTGCTGCCGCCGGCCGCAAAGGGAACGATCATCGTGATGGCCTTGCGGGTGGGCCAGTCGGCGCCCGCGTCGGGCGGGGCCGCGTGCGTGGCCGGGGCGCCCGCGCCAAGACAGGCGCCCAAGGCAAGGGCGATGATTGCGCGTGAAGTCATGGTTGTCTCCTTGATTGATGGATGCACGGCCGATCCGGGCGTTGCGTCGTACGCGCAACTACCCGAAGGCCGGTGAAGGGTGCGGCTGACGCCGCGAGCGAACTTCTATTGCGGTGTTACGACGACGGTGCCTGCGTCGGCATCCACGTCCAGCCAATCGCCCGTGGCGATGGCCTTGGTCGGATCTTCGTCCAGCCCGGCCACGACGGGGATGGCGCCGATGATCGCGCCGATCGTCGTGATGGGCTCGGGCGTCACCTGCACGAACGCCAGCGGCGCCGTGCCGCGCGAGACCATGTCGTAGATCTTGTAGGAACCGCCGGTCGATCCCTTGCCGGTCAGAAAGACCAGCACCTTGCCGGCGATGTTCACGCCTTCAAGCTCGTGGCCGGGTTCGGTGACGATGCCCGTCATGTTGTCGACGCCGCCGTTGAAGCTGATCGCCTCTCCCGTCACGACGGCTTGACCGCTGGTCTTGCCCTTGACGATCTTGCGCCCGGTGAGGACGCGTTTCGCTTGGATCATGGCGCTTACCTCCAGACGCCGCTGACGGCGGCCTGCATGACGCGATTGAGATTGCCGTAATGCGTGGGCAGGCCGAATTGGCCGGGCGCATAGAACGCCATCTTGGCGGAGTTGGTGGTCAGCGTCCGATAGCCCTTGGTTGGCGCAATTACGCGGCTGCGGGCCAGGAACGGGCAGGTTTCCCGCACGACCGTGCCGCCGGCATCCTTGATCGTCTGGATGTATCCCATGCGCTCGGCCATCGCGTACATGGCGCCGGCCGTGGTGACCCACAGCGCGACCTCCGGGTGCACCTTTTTGCCTTCCAGCGCCTCGGCCACCTCGCGGATTTCGTGCACCGACGCATTCGGGCAGCCCACGAGGATCCAGTCCACGTGATCCGACGGCTCCTTGTTCAGCGCGGCTTCGGCCTTTTTCTTTTCGGCGTCGTCAAACACCAGCACTTTTTCGGGCTCGTGGCCGCCGAATGCCACCTCAAGCGTGGGTGCTTCGGGCGTGACGCCGACCGCATGGAACATGCTCACCGCACCGGAAGCCGCCAGCGCGGCGCTCAGCGCCTTCAACTGCTCCAGCGTGGGATCGGAGGGGATGCCCGTGAAGACCGGCGTGTCCTGCCCAGCGATGCGGCCGGCAAAGTAGCCCAGCGTCCCGTAATCGGTCATGTCGTCGAGCGTGGTTTCGACCTTGACCAGCAGTTTTCCGTAGCGGTTCTCCGTCAGGTGAAAGCCGTACTCCGGCGTGCGTCCCGTCAGCGCGGTGGCCAGGCCGCTGGGGCCGCCTTCGCGATTGGTGCGGGCGCCGCACACCGAGTTGGCGTACACCACGGCCGACGACTCGCCCCATGCCATGTGCTCGCCGAACCGCGGGCTGTTGCCGACCAGATAGGGAATACAGGTGTTGCAGGTGTTGGCGCCCATGCCGGCGTAGGCGTCCGTCAGGCGGGTTTGCAGCGCGCTGTCCGACTCGGGGATGCCGATCTCGCGCCACTGCACCGGATCGACCGCCGTCGGGTTCGTGGTCACCCGGGTGACGAACGTGCCGCCCTGCCGCTTGATGTCTTCGACAAAGCGTGTGCCGGCCTCCTCCGCGACGAGGACCGACGAACCGGCCATGTGGACGTTGCTGACCTGCAGCAGGCGTTTCGCGCCAAAGCTCTCGCCCAGCGCCACCAGGATTTCCATGGCCTTTTGCACGGCAGGCCCCTTGCCGCCCGCCAGCATGACCGACTCTTCTTCCGTAAGAAACATTTGCACGCCTCCAATGCGTTCGAATCCTCAGGCACAAATTCTGATCGCGGCGTTAAATCAAAAAAAGCGATAAATTGGAATCCAATCAGATTCTGTAATTCGATGTTTTCCAGCCATGAAGGAGGCGCCGTTGATCACGTTCAAGCAGCTCGAAGCCGTGTATTGGGTCGTTCAGCTCGGCGGGTTTGCACCGGCGGCCAACCGGCTGCACACCACGCAGTCGGCGGTGTCCAAGCGCGTGCAGGAGCTGGAAGCGCTCTTCGACACGCCGCTCTTTGACCGCACGTTGCGCACGGCCCGGCTGACGGAGAAAGGGGAAGAGATGTTCCTGCTGGCCAAACGGCTGCTGGAACAGCGCGATGCGGCCATCGAGCAGTTCCAGCGCCCGGACGTCATGGAGCGCCACGTGCGCATCGGCATCACGGAACTGACGGCCATGACCTGGTTGCCAAGACTGGTAAGCGCCATCCAGGCGCGCTATCCCCGGGTCATCATCGAGCCGCACGTCGACACCAGCGCCATCCTGCGCGACAAGCTGCTGGCCGATGAGGTGGACCTGATGATCGTGCCGGACGTATTCAACGACCAGCGCTTCGTGTCCCGGCGGGTGGGTCAGGTCGTCAATTCGTGGATGTGCAAGCCGGGGCTGGCGCCTCGGCGGCGGCTCAAGGTGCAGGACCTCGTCAAGCACCGGTTGCTGACGCAGGACGAGCGTTCCGGTACGGGCCAGCTCTACAACCGGTGGTTTCGCTCGGTGGGGGTGCAGCCCGAGCAGACCGTGCTGAGCAATAGCCTGGTGGCGTTGATTGGTCTGGCGATCTCAGGCATGGGCATCAGCTACCTGCCCAAGACCTTTCTGGCGCCCATGGTGGAGTCGGGCGCGCTGGAGATCCTGACAGTGACGCCCGCCTTGCCGCCCGCTGCCTACGCGGCGGTCTTTCGCGGCGACCGTCCCAGCAACCTGATTTCCGCCATCGCGGCGCTGGCGCAGGAACAGTGCGATTTCGGCAAGATCTTTCAGTCGGACGCGCAGGCGACGCGCGTCGCTGGCACGTA
>CBHWAL010000239.1:0-7285 GCA_966111495.1 uncultured Achromobacter sp.
AACTGATCAGCTAGAACTCCTGTTCGGTACGCAGGAAGACGACGCGCCCGCAGGCGCGTCGCCGCTGATCGGCGTGCCGTCGCCGACGGCCGCCCCCCGGGCGCCGTCTGCCGGGCCCCAGACTCACCGTCCCGACACTCACCGTCCCGACACGCCCCAGCCCGTGGCGCCGGCCAACCTGTTTCCCGACGCCGCCAAGGCGCCCGCCGCCGGCGAGCCACTGTTGACCCTATCGCCCAACGCGGCCTCGCGCGTGCCCACGCCCTGCCCTGACCCGCTGCCGCCCGGCGCGCGCTGGCGCGAGGTGCCCACCGAGCAGCAACCCATCGGCTTCGTGCTGCTGCGTTCGCGGCGGCGCAGCATCGGCTTTGTCATCACCGACGACGGTCTGCGCGTCACCGCGCCCAACTGGGTGACGCTGACGCAGATCGACGACGCCGTGCGCGAAAAATCCCGCTGGATCCTGACCAAGCTGCGTGAATGGCACGCCCGCAAGCAGCAGCTTGCGATGGCGCACACGCGCTGGCAGGCCGGCGGAGAGCTCCCGTATCTGGGCCGGCGCATCGTCATTGGCGTGGGTGGCGACAGCCGTCAGGCCAACCTGTCCGGCGACGCCGATGCGCCGCAGGACGGCGACACGCTGTGGCTGGCGCTGCCGTCCCACGCCGACCAGGGCCGCATCCGCGATGCGGCGCAAGCCTGGCTGCAGCAGCGCGCGGGCGCCTGGTTCGGCACGCGGCTGGCGCACTTCCTGCAGATCAGCGGACTGAAGATCAGCCGCTGGCGCCTGTCGTCGGCCGCGACCCGCTGGGGCTCCTGCACCAGCGACGGCAACATCATGCTGAACTGGCGCCTGATTCATTTCGCCCCGGCCATCATCGATTACGTCATCGCGCACGAGCTTGCCCATTTGCGCGAGATGAACCACAGTCAGGACTTCTGGCGCGAAGTGGGCCAGATCCTGCCCGACTTCGAAGACGCCAAGAACATCCTGCGGCGTCACGATCCCGCTTCGCTGCCTCAGTTCTGAGGCGCCGGGGCACACCAGCGTCTCAGCGATCCCAAGGAGAATCGAAATGCTGCTGCTGATTCCGGGCCCGGTCACGACCGATGCGCGGGTGAAGGCCGCCATGGCGCAGGACTACGCGCCCTGGGACAACGATTTCCGAACCCTGTACCGGCAGGTTTGCGACGGCGTGCTGGCGATTGCGCAAGCCAGTGCGGATGAACACGTGGCCCTTGCCCTGCCCGGCTGCGGCCATTTCGCGGTCGAAGCTGCCCTCCGTACGTTCGTGCCGCCCGGCGGCCGCGTGCTGGCGCCATCCACCGGCGCCTACGCGGCCCGTCTGCAGAAGCTGGCCGCCGAGGCCGGCCGCGTCGCCGTGCCGCTTGCGGTGGGCACGACCGAGCGCGTGGACCCGAAGGCCGTGGCCGACGCGCTGGAACGCGACCCGACGCTCACGCACGTGGCGCTGGTCTACAGCGAAACCGGCAGCGGCATCTGCCACGACGTGCCTCATCTGGCGCGCATCGCCCATGCGCTGGGACGCCGCGTAATCATCGACGCCGTATCCGCCTTCGGCGCGCTGCCGCTCGAACTGCGCGCCCTGCCCGCGGTCGATGCCGTGGTGCTGACCGCCAACAAATGCCTGGAAGGCCTGCCTGGCGCCGCCTTCGTGGTCGCGCGCCGCGACAGCCTGGATGCCGCGCGCGGCAATGCGGGAAGCTGGTCGCTCGACCTGGCTGACATCTATCAGCACACGCTGGCGCCCAACGCCGGCCCCCGCTTCACCCCCGCCGCCCCCACGCTGGCGGCGCTGGCCGTGGCGCTGGAGCTTTTCCGCCAGGAAGGCCGCGAGGCGCGTCTGGCACGTTACACGGCAAACATGCGCACGCTCTATGATGGCGTGATCGAACTTGGCCTGACCCCGTACCTGCCGCCTGAACTGCAGGGCCCCATCGTCGTCAACGTCCGCGCACCCGACGCCCCGACCTGGCACCTGCAGCTATTTGTGGACGCGCTCAAGCAGCGCGGCTATGTGATCAGCAACTACACCAACACCGAAGAACCCACGTTCCGGGTCGGCTGCATCGGCGCCTTTGGCGCCGGCCAGATGCGGCAGGCGGTCGACGCCATGGGCGGCGCGCTGCGCGACATCGGAATCTCCCGGGAACACGCTGGAAATGCCCGGCTGTTCCCCCAACCTCTCATCGCTTAAGGAAACCTCCCATGCGTCTGCTCCACACCATGCTGCGCGTCGGCAACCTCGACACGTCCATCGACTTCTACACCAACGTGCTCGGCATGCGCCTTCTGCGCCGCAACGACTACCCGGACGGCAAGTTCACGCTGGCGTTCGTGGGCTACCAGGACGAAGTTGATGGCGCCGTCATCGAACTGACCCACAACTGGGACACCGACAAGTACGACCTGGGCAACGGCTACGGCCACATCGCCCTGGAAGTCGACAACGCCTACGAAGCCTGTGACAAGGTCAAGGAACGCGGCGGCAAGGTCACCCGCGAAGCGGGCCCCATGAAGCACGGCAAGACGGTCATCGCTTTCGTGGAAGATCCCGACGGCTACAAGATCGAGTTCATCCAGAAGAAAGACCGCCAGGACTGACCCGGACGCCAGCCATGATCCATCCCATCCTGAAAATGGGCGACCCGCGGCTGCTGCGCGTTGCACCGCCGGTCGAACGCTTCGACACCCCTGAACTGCACGCCCTGATCGACGACATGTTCGAGACCATGGCTGCGGCGCAGGGCGTGGGCCTGGCCGCGCCGCAGATCGGCGTGGACCTGCAACTGGTGATCTTCGGTTTCGACCGCAACGACCGCTATCCCGACGCGCCGCCGGTGCCGCAGACAATCCTGTGCAATCCGGTCATCACGCCGCTATCGGATGAAATGGAAGACGGCTGGGAAGGCTGCCTGTCGGTGCCCGGCCTGCGCGGCCTGGTGCCGCGCTACCGCCACATCCGCTACAGCGGCCGCGATCCGTACGGTCAACTGATCGAACGGGAAGCCGAGGGCTTTCACGCCCGCGTCGTGCAACACGAATGCGATCACCTGATCGGGCGTCTGTATCCGTCCCGGATCCAGGATTTCACGAAGTTTGGCTTCACTGAAATCCTGTTCCCGGGCATGGACCCGAACCAGGACGATTAGGCTATTTCGCCGGGTTTTGCGGCAGCGGGGGGCTCGTCCTCCTGCGGTTGCTGCGGTTGCGGTTGCTGCGGCGGTTCCGACGGCTCCGGCGGTTGCGGCTGTTGCGGCTGCTGCGGCGCCGGCTCCTGCTTTTGTTCCTGCGCCGGAACCGGCGCGCCTTCGCCCGGCGGCGTCAGCGCCTCCGGCGCAAAATCATCCACCTGCAATACCTTCAGCACTGTCGCTTCCGCGGCTTCGAGCTGCGCTGCCTGCGCGTCCGTGATCGCGCCGCGCTGATGGGCCTCGCGCCAGTTGCGCACGTTGGACTGGCGCAGACGATCGCGGATCGGCTGCACCGCGTCGGCCAGCGCAAACGCGCGGGTCAACAGGCCCAGCGGATCTTCGCCGGGCTCGCGTTGCAAGTCGGCCGCCAGACGCACGTGCGTGGGCGACGGCTTGAGCAGCAGTTCGGCGCATTCGCGCGTCAGCGCATCGTCCGGCCCCTTGGCCAGCCGCAAGGGCAGGATGGCCGCCCGCAATCCCCACGACACCACTTTGACCGGCAGGTTGCGCAGCACCTGATCCATGGATTTTTCGATGCTGGCGTAGCCCTGCGCCATGCACCAGCGCACCAGCGGCAGGTCGTCGTGTTTGCGGCCTTCGTCTTCCCAGCGCTTAAGCACCGCGGACAGCAGATAGAGTTCGGACAGGATGTCGCCCAGCCGGGCGGAGATCATCTCGCGGCGCTTCAGGCCGCCGCCCAGCTGCGCGAGCGTGGCGTCCGCCAGCAGCGCAAAGCCCGACGCATAACGGCCCAGCCGCCGGTAATGGCCCGCCACCGGCCCCGATGACGGCGCGGGCGCCAGCATGCCGCCCGTCCACGCGCGGCCGATTGCGCGCAGCGCATTCATGCCGGCATGGCGCAGATGGCGCCAGAAGACATCATGAAAGACCTCGATGCCCCGTTCCACGTCGGGATTGCCCAGCGCCAGGATCTCCGGCATCAGATCGGGATGCGCGCGGATCGACCCCTGCCCGAAGATGATCAGAGTGCGCGTGAGGATGTTGGCGCCCTCGACCGTGATGGCGATGGGCACGGCGCGGTACAGCGAGCCCAGGTAATTGCTGGGCCCGTCCATGACGGCGCGGCCCGCGTGCACGTCCATGGCGTCGTTCACCGACATGCGCATGCGCTCGGTGGCGTGGTATTTCATGATGCCGGACACGACCGCGGGCTTGACGCCCTGGTTGAGCGCGGCGCACGTCAGGCGGCGCGCGGCCTCGACCAGATACGCGTTGCCGGCCAGGCTGGCCAGCCGCTCCTGCACGCCTTCGAACTTGCCGATCGGTATGCCGAACTGCTCGCGCACCCGGGCGTACATGCCGGTGGTGTGCGCGCACATCGCCGCGGCGGCCGCCGACAGCGACGGCAGCGAAATGCCGCGCCCGGCAGCCAGCGCGCTCATCAACATCTGCCAGCCCTGGCCGGCGCGTTCAACGCCGCCGATCAGCGCATCCAGCGGCACGAAAACGTCGCGCCCCGAATTAGGACCATTCTGAAAGACCTGCATGGCAGGCAGGTGGCGGCGGCCGATCTCGACGCCGGGCGCTTCCGTGGGAACCAGCGCCACCGAAATGCCGATGTCCTTGGCGCCGCCCAGGATGCCGTCGGGGTCGGACATCTTGAACGCCAGCCCCAGCACCGTCGCCACCGGCCCGAGCGTGATGTAGCGCTTGTGCCAATTGAGCCGGATGCCGATGAGCTCGCGGCCGTCCACGACCTGGCGGCACACAATGCCGGTATCCACCATCGAGGCTGCGTCCGATCCGGCTTCGGGACTGGTCAGGCCAAAGCACGGGATCTCGCGGCCGTCGGCCAGCCGCGGCAGCCAGTAATCGCGCTGCGCCTGCGTGCCGAACTGCATCAGCAGTTCGCCCGGCCCCAGCGAGTTCGGCACCATCACGGTCACGCCAGCGGTGATGGAATACGCGGAAATGCGCCGCACGACCTCAGAGTGCGCATACGGCGAGAAGCCCAGGCCGCCATGGCGGCGCGGAATGATCATTCCGAAGAAGCGCTGCGTCTTCAGGAATTCCCAGACCTGCGGCGGCAGATCGCGCCGGTTCCAGGAGATATCCCATTCGTCCAGCATGCCGCAAAGCTGGCGCACGGGGCCGTCGATGAACCGCTGTTCATCCGGCGTCAACGTGGCGGGCGGCACGCCCAGGAGCTTGCGCCAGTCGGGGTTGCCCGTGAACAGGTCGGCGTCCCACCAGCTATCGCCGGCTTCGATGGCTTCGCGTTCGGTGGCCGACATGGCCGGCAGTGCATTGCGGGCCCAGCGATATGCAGGTTCCGAAATGCGGCGCCGGCGCCAGGCGTTGAAATCCATGGGTCCCCCTGTTGTTCGCTACAAGACGTATCGGGGCAAAGTACCAGAATTGACGCCGTGGGGCCAAGCTGCGGCTTACCGACTCTGCGACAATGAGCGTCGCCGCGCTGGTGCGCAATCAACCGCTGTCCGGGCACGTCCGCATGCTGAACAAACTCTGGCTTGGCTTCTTTCTCACTGCTGCCGCAGCCGCCCTGTACCGCTGGCTGGTCATCGGAGATCCCGAAGTCTTTCGCCAGATGGTCGCCAGCCTGTTCGACATGGCGCGCGTGTCCGTGGAAGTGATGGTGCTGCTTTTTGGCACGCTGACACTGTGGCTCGGTTTCCTGCGGATCGCGGAAGGCGCGGGCCTCGTCGAAAAGCTGGCGCGCGTGCTCGGACCGCTGTTCGCGCGCCTGATGCCCGAGGTGCCGCGCAATCATCCGGCCATCGGTCTCATCACGCTCAACTTCGCGGCCAACGGCCTCGGCCTGGACAACGCCGCCACGCCCATCGGCCTGCGCGCCATGCGCGAGCTGCAATCGCTCAATCCCAAGCCCGACACCGCCACCAACGCGCAGATTCTGTTCCTGGTGCTCAACGCGTCGTCGCTGACACTCTTGCCCGTCACGCTGTTCATGTTCCGCGCGCAGCAGGGCGCACCCGATCCCACGCTGGTGTTTCTACCGATCCTGCTGGCCACCAGCGCGTCCACGCTGGCCGGCTTTCTGGCGGTGGCGCTGTGCCAGCGCCTGCGACTGGCCGATCCCGTCATCCTGCTGTGGCTGGGCGGCGCGGCGCTGGTGCTGGGCGGCTTCATGGCACTACTGGCCAGCATGTCGGCGGCCGCGATCGCGTCGCTGTCCTCGCTGATGGGCAACCTGAAGCTGTTCGGCATACTGCTGGCGTTTATGGTGGTGGGCGCCTGGAAGAATGTGCCCGTGTAAGAGGCCTTCATTGAAGGCGCCAAGGAAGGTTTCGACATCGCCAAGAGCTTGCTGCCCTATCTGGTGGCGATGCTGTGCGCCGTGGGCGTGCTGCGTGCGTCCGGCGCGCTGGACTTCCTGTTGGACGGCATCCGCTGGGTGGCCGCGCAGGCAAACTGGGACACGCGGTTCGTGGACGCGCTGCCCACCGCGCTGGTCAAGCCGTTCTCGGGCAGCGCGGCGCGCGCCATGATGCTGGAGACCATGGCGCACTTTGGCGTAGACAGTTTCCCGGCGCTGCTGGCCGCAGTGATGCAAGGCAGCACCGAGACCACGTTCTACGTGCTGGCGGTGTATTTCGGATCGGTGGGGATTCTGCGCGCCCGCCATGCGGTGGGCTGCGCGCTGATCGCCGATCTGGCCGGTGTGCTGGCCGCGATCGGCGTCTGCTACTGGTTCTTCGGCTGATCGCCCCTGTTAGTCCACCAGCAGGATCTTCATCCCGTTGGTGCCACCGCTGTCGCGATAGAAATCGCCCTTGGTCAGGATGACCCAGTCGCCCGTCTGCACCAGATTGCGTTTGCGCAGTTCGTCGATGGCGGCGTTGGAGAGGTCCGCGGGATCGTAGTCCGACGGCGAGAACGGAATCGTGTACACGCCGCGGAACATCGTCACGCGGTTTTGCGTCACGCTGTGCGGGCTGTAGCAGTAGATCGGCACGCCCGAGCGGATGCGCGACATGATGAGCGGCGTGTGGCCGCTTTCGGTCAGCGCGATGATGGCCTTCACGCCGGGGAAGTGATTGGCCGCGTACATGGCCGCCAGCGCGATGGT
>CBHWAL010000240.1:0-7266 GCA_966111495.1 uncultured Achromobacter sp.
CATGATGTTCGGCAGCGTGACGTAGCGCGGCTCGTTCAGGCGCAGGTCGGTAGTCACGATGGCGGGCAGCTTCAGCGACAGGGTTTCCAGGCCGCCGTCGACTTCGCGCGTGACGGTAACCTTGCCGTCGGCCAGTTCGACCTTGCTGGCGAACGTGGCTTGCGGCCAGTCCAGCAGCGCGGCGAGCATCTGGCCGGTTTGATTGGCGTCGTCGTCGATGGCTTGCTTGCCCAGGATCACGAGCTGGGGCTGTTCCTTGTCGACCAGCGCGCGGAGCAGCTTGGCGACGGCCAGCGGTTGCAGTTCGGCATCGGTCTGGACCAGCACGCCGCGATCGGCGCCGATGGCCATGGCGGTGCGCAGTGTCTCCTGGCATTGCGCAACGCCGCAAGAAACCGCCACGACTTCAGCGACCGCGCCCTTTTCCTTCAGGCGGGTGGCTTCTTCGACGGCGATTTCGTCAAAGGGGTTCATGGACATCTTCACGTTAGCGATATCCACGCCGGTCTGATCAGACTTGACGCGCACCTTGACGTTGTAGTCAACGACGCGCTTGACAGGTACCAACACCTTCATCCCGCTGCCTCCAATTGGAAAATAATGACCCGGCTTTGCGCCGGGATCGCATTGCACAATTTTTTCCTGATTCTACAGCTTCGCCAGCGCCCGTATGTGTGCGACGACGCTGCGGCCCAAGGCCGACAAGTTGTAACCGCCTTCAAGCGTGCTCACGATCCGGCCCTGACAGTGGCGGTCAGCCACCCCAACGAGCTGTTCGGTGATCCAGGCGTAGTCCGACTCCACCAGCCCCATCTGGCCCATGTCGTCCTCGCGGTGGGCGTCAAAGCCCGCCGACACGAGGATCAGTTCCGGGCGGTGCGCCTCCAGCCGCGGCAGCCAGGTGTCCGTCACGATGGATTTGACCGCGGCGCCCGCGGTATAGGCGGGCACGGGCACGTTCAACATGTTGGCGGCCGGGTGATCCGCGCCGCTGTTCGGAAAGAACGGATGCTGGAAAAAGCTGCACATCAGCACCCGATCGTCGCCAGAGAAGACGTCTTCGGTGCCGTTGCCGTGATGGACATCGAAATCGACGATCGCCACGCGCGTTAGGCCGTGAAAGTCCATGGCGTGCCGCGCCGCGATGGCGACATTATTCAAGAAGCAGAACCCCATCGCCTGCGAACGGCAGGCGTGATGGCCCGGCGGACGCACGGCGCAGAAGGCCGTGCGCGCCTCGCCGCCCAGCACGGCGTCGACAGCAGCCACGCCCGCGCCCGCTGCGTGCAGTGCGGCCTCGTAGGTGTGCGGGTTCATGAGGGTGTCGGGATCGATAGGGTAATACCCTAGCTCCGGCGTATGTTTCTGCAAACTGTCCAGATACTGGACAGTGTGCACGCGCAAGAGGTCGTGGCGCGACGCCTGCGGCGCCTGCCGGTCATCCAGATAGGGCATCAATCCGCTTGCGAGCAACTGATCGGAGATGGCGTCCAGCCTCTGGGGGCTTTCCGGATGCCAGCTTCCCATTTCATGCAAGCGGCATGCCGGGTGGGTAAGATACATGGTCTCCATAAGGAAGATTATGTTCATCTGTCGGCGAATACTGCAACTCGGCGCGCTTTCCGCCCTGCTGGCGGGGTGCTCCACCACCACTCCCACCGCAGCACCCTCCTCTACCCTTGCTCCCCAAACGGCCCAGGCTTCAGGGACCGCCCCCATCCGCATCGGGCCCAGCACGCCGACGCTCGGCCCCGACCTCGCGGACGACGCACCCGCCACGCTGACGCCGTCGGGCGCGCTGCGCCCCGAAGTCCGCACCTTCGTGGAAAACCTGGCCGCCGAACGGCAACTGCCGCTGGCGCCGATGGTGTCCGCCCTTGAAAGCTCGCGCTACAACGCCACGGTGGCGCGGCTGATTGCGCCCTCCCCGCCGGGCAAGAAGGTCTGGCGCAGCTGGCTGACCTACCGGTCGCGCTTCGTCGAGCCCAAGCGCATCGCCTGGGGCGTCGAGTTCTACAACGAAAACCGCGACCTCCTGAACCAGGCCGCGCAACGGTTCGGCGTGCCCGCGCCCATCATTGCCTCCATCATCGGCGTCGAAACGCTGTATGGCCGCAACATGGGCAACTTCCGCGTCCTGGACGCGCTGGCCACGCTGGCCTTCGACTACCCCGATCCCGCCAAGCCCGAACGCGCCACAATGTTCCGCACCCAGCTGGCGGACTTCCTGACGCTGGTCATGAACGACAAGCTTGAGCTGGAAACGCAGGGTTCCTACGCCGGCGCCATCGGCATGCCGCAGTTCATGCCGACCAGCGTGATGCACTACGCCGTGGACGGCGACGGCAATGGCCATATCGACCTGACCAACAACACCCAGGACGCCATCATGTCCGTGGGCAGCTTCCTGGCGCAGCACGGATGGCAGCGCGGCCTGCCGGTGTTCGCGCCCGTGGTGCTGCCCGCCGATCCCACCGCCCTGGTGGACGGCGGCCTGGAGCCCAAGCAAAGCTGGACGACGCTATCGGCGGCGGGATCGCAGCTCAAGCCCGGCGCAACCAGCGAAGGCTGGAGCAGCCAGCCGCTGGGCGTGGTGGATCTGGTCGAGGAAATGCGCGGCACGGCGCAGTATCGGGTGGGCACGCCCAACTTCTTTGCGCTGACCAAGTACAACCGCAGCTATTTCTATGCGACGTCGGTGGCTGATCTGGCCACGGAAATCGAGGCCCGCGTGGCGCGCTGAGCGCCCTCGCGCGGACACGCCCGCGCCGAAAACAAACGCCCTGGCGGGTTCGACCGCCGGGGCGTTTTTCATTTGGGTGACGCGTCGACCGCGTCGGCCGGAGCGGCCGGGCCGCCCCGCTTTTCAGTTGAACACGCCGGTCGACAGGTAGCGATCGCCGCGGTCGCACACGATGAACACGATGGTCGCATCGTTGACGCGCTCGGCAACCCGCAGGGCAGCGACCAGCGCGCCGGCGGATGAGATCCCGCCGAAGATGCCTTCCTCGGCGGCCAGCCGCCGCGCCATGACTTCGGCCTCGGACTGCTGGATGGATTCGTAGGCGTCCACGCGGCTTCGGTCGAAGATCTTGGGCAAGTAGGCCTCGGGCCACTTGCGGATGCCAGGAATCTGCGAACCTTCGGCCGGCTGCGCGCCCACCACCTGCACGGCGGGATTGCGGGACTTGAGATAGGTCGACACGCCCATGATCGTGCCCGTGGTGCCCATCGCGCTGACGAAGTGCGTGATGCGTCCTTCCGTCTGATTCCAGAGTTCCGGGCCCGTGGTTTCAATGTGTGCGCGCGGATTGTCGGGATTAGCGAACTGGTCCAGCACCACGCCACGGCCGTCGGCCTGCATCTCGGTGGCCAGGTCGCGGGCGTATTCCATGCCGCCCTTGTCGGCCGGCGTCAGGATCAGTTCCGCGCCATAGGCCGCCATGGCTGCGCGCCGCTCCACGGACAGGTTGTCGGGCATGATCAGAATCATGCGGTAGCCCTTCATGGCGGCCGCCATGGCCAGCGCAATGCCGGTGTTGCCGCTGGTGGCCTCGATGAGGGTGTCGCCCGGCTTGATGTCGCCGCGCTCTTGCGCGCGCTGGATCATCGACAAGGCCGGGCGATCCTTCACGGATCCCGCTGGGTTGTTGCCTTCCAGCTTGGCCAGGATGACATTGCCGCGCGCGTCGCCCGCCGCCCCAGGAATGCGCTGCAGGCGCACCAGGGGCGTGTTGCCGACGGTCTGCTCGATAGTGGGGTAGGTAGTAGTCATGCGGTCGATCATAACTCCGCCCGGCGCCGCGCGGCCCCAAAGGCCGCGCACGCGCCATGGGCTCCCTGGCGGCGGGCTCAGGGCTTGGCGCGCGCCGGCGCAGGTGTGCCGGTGGACGGCCCAGCCGATTTGGCCGCAGTCGCCTTGCCCGGCGCCGGCCTGCCCGCCGCCGCACCTGCCCCCCCTGCTGCTGCCGGGGGCCTGACCGCCGCACCCGCAGCGCCCGCAGCACCCGCAGCACCCGCCGTACCCGCCGTACCGATGGTCAGCCCCGCCGCCTGCAACGCCTGCGCCTTTTTCTGGCCGATGCCGCGCACGCGCTCGGTCAGATCATCGAGCGATTCAAAACCGCCGCCGCGCTCGCGTTCGCGCACGATGATTTCGGCGGTGCGCGGGCCGATGCCTCGCACGCCTTCAAGCTGGGCCGCTGTGGCCTGGTTGATGTCCACCGCGTGTGCAGGCGGCGCGGCCACGCCCAGGCCGGCGGACAGCAGCAAGGCGCCAAGCGCCCGCCGCAGGACGCGGTGGCGCTCGCGCGGGCATACAGGCACGGCAGCCGGACGCGCGCGGCGCCATGGCGCCAGCGGCAGGTTGCGGGCCACGGTGGATTGGACGAAGGGGTTCATGCGGCTCTCCTGACGGTTCCGGACGCGACGGTTGCCGCGCCCTGTTCCCATCATCGGGGCCGGCGCCCTCCTGCGCCCGGCCGGTGAACCAAAACATCCACCCCGGCAACTACGGGGCCACCCATGTGGACAAAAAAAAACCACCGCATTGCGGTGGCTTTCCGTGTTGCATTGCCCGCGGGTCGGGTTACTTCCGGGCGCGCCAGTAGCGCACGTATTCGGCCACGCCCGTCTGCACGTCGCGCATCGGCGCGGCAAAACCGGCTGCCCGAAGCTGCGTGACGTCCGCCTGCGTGTAGCTCTGGTAGCGGCCTTTGAGGTCGTCCGGGAACGGGATGTAGCGGATCAGGCCCAGCTCGGCCAACTGGGCCAGCGTCAGCTCGGCCTCGCCCCGCTCGGCGCGCAGCGTGTTCACCACGGCGGCCGCCACGTCGTTGAACGGCTGCGCCTTGCCGGTGCCGCAATTGAAAATGCCAGATTGCTCGGGGTGATCCAGGAAATGCAGATTGACGGCAACCACGTCCTCGACCGAGATGAAGTCGCGGCTCTGGCCGCCATCCACGTAGCCGTCCCAGCCCGCAAAGAGGCGCACGTGCCCGTGCTCCAGGAACTGGTTCATGTTGTGAAAGGCCACCGAGGCCATGCGGCCCTTGTGCTGCTCGTGCGGGCCGTACACGTTGAAGTACCGCAGACCGACGACCTGCGCCGTCAGGCTGTCCATGCGCTTGCGCAGCACCTGGTCGAACAGCAGTTTGGAATAGCCGTAGACGTTCAGCGGCCCTTCGTTGTCCGGATGCTCGACGTAGGTCGTCGAGCCGCCGTACACAGCCGCCGAGGACGCATACAGGAACGGCACGCGGCGCGTCTGGCAGAACTCGAAGAGTTCAAGCGTGACGCGGTAGTTGTTGTCCAGCATGTAGCGGCCGTTGCGCTCGGTCGTGTCCGAGCACGCGCCCTGATGCAGCACCGCGCGGATTTCGGGCAGGCTGCCGTCCGCGACGCGGCGGCGGAAGTCGTCCTTGTCCATGTAGTCGGCGATCTTGCAGTCGACCAGATTGACGAATTTGTCGCCCTCGGTCAGGTCATCGACGGCAATGATGTCTTCAATGCCTCGGCGGTTGAGCCCGCGAACCAGGTTGCTGCCAATGAAGCCCGCGGCTCCGGTAACGACGATCATGAGGATTCTCCTGCCAATTCCGCAGCGGTGACGACGGACGTGCCCAGCTTGCCCACGGCAATGCCGCCGGCCTTGTTGGCCCAGCCCATGGCCTCGGCCCACGGCAGGCCGATGGCGCGCGTGACCGCCAGCGTGGCCAGCACGGTGTCGCCCGCGCCGGACACGTCGAACACTTCGTGCGCCTGCGCGTCGGTGTGGTCGCGTCCCGCATCGGAAAACAAAGTCATGCCCTGCTCGGACCGGGTCACGAGCAAGGCTTCCAGGTCCAGATCGGCGCGCAGACGCTGCGCGCGATCGGTCAATTCGGCTTCGGACGTCCAGCGGCCAACTGCCTGCTGCATTTCCGAGCGATTGGGCGTGACCAGCGTCGCGCCGCGATAGCGCGAGTAGTCGTCGCCCTTGGGGTCCACCAGCACCGGGATGCCCGCATTGCGCGCCAGCGCAATCAGCGACTCGACCCGGGTCAGGACGCCTTTGGCGTAGTCCGACAGGACGACGATGTCGTGGTTGGCCAGGTGCCGCGCCAGTGCGGCATCCACCGCATCCAGCGCAGGTTGGGAGGGATGCTGCTCGAAGTCGACGCGCAGCAGTTGCTGCTGGCGGCCCAGCACGCGCATCTTCAGGGTGGTGTGAAGCGCGGTGTCGGCAATGAGGTCGCCCTGGATGCCGGCCTCGGTGGCCAGGCGCCGGACGCTGTCGCCGGCTTCGTCCTGGCCCAGCACGCCAACCAGCGTCACATGGCCGCCCAGGGCCGCGACGTTGCGCGCCACGTTGGCGGCGCCGCCCAGACGGTCTTCGCGTCGCGCGACCCGCACAACCGGCACCGGCGCCTCGGGCGAGATGCGTTCGACTTCGCCGAACCAGTAGCGGTCCAGCATGACGTCGCCAACCACGAGCACGCGGCTACGCGAAATGGCTTCGGCGGGAAAAGAGTTCATTCAAGTTCTTCCAGACGGCGCGGCGCATAGGTTTCCCAGGCGTTGCAGCCGGGGCATTGCCAGTAAAAGCGACGCGCTTGAAAACCGCAATTGCGGCATGCGTAGCGATCGAGCCGTTGCGTATGCTTGTGAATCAGGCTGCGCAGCAGCGTCAGGTCGGCGCCCGGCACCGGACCGTGATCGCCGTCGCTGTCGCCGTTGGCGAGCTCGGCCTCCAGCAGGCGATCCAGACCCAGCAGCGAAGGATGGCTGCGCAGCGCGCCGCGGGCAAAGGCCCACGCGGTCGCGGCGCCCTGCTGCACGCGCAATTCCCGGAACACCACATTGAAGAGATCCAGGGACGCATGGCGGCCGTACTGCTTTTGCAGGAATTCCAGGCCCGCGGCCGCCTGATTGGCATTGCGGTAGTTCGCCAGCAACTGCTCGCCCACCAATCCGGCGTATTCGGACGCGTCGGTCATGACCGATTCCAGATAGAGCCGTTCGCGCTTAGGATCCTGTTCGATCAGCGCCAGGCGCGCGCGCAGCATGGCGGTGCGCACCTTGGCGCCCTTGCTCGAGGCGGCCTCGGTGGTGGACAGCGCGTGGTCCGCCGCGTCCAGCGCCTTGTGCGCGGCCTCGACGTCGGCGGGCTTTGCCGCGAGTGCGGTCTGGGCCTGTTCGCAGTAGTAATGCACGATTTGCGGGACGGGCTCGTCGATCAGACCCTGCTGGGTCTTCACGGCCTCGATCGCACGCGGCCAATAGTGT
>CBHWAL010000241.1:0-7260 GCA_966111495.1 uncultured Achromobacter sp.
TGGTCGAACGCGCCCGCGCGCTGTACACGCCAAGCGAAGCCGATCTGGCTTCGCTGGTGTCGTCGTCGCGCGAGCCGGACGCCGTGGACCCGGCGCGCCGCCGCCAGCTGCTGGCCTCGGCCATCCTGCCGCAGCAAGGCGGTGCGGGGTCGATCGCCGCGGCGCAGAGCCTGGACGACACCATTTCGTGGCTGGACAGCGACCCGGCGTGCATGCAAGCGCGCAGCGCCTGGCGCGAGTACGTCAGCGACGGCGCGGGCGCCAGCCTGGCCGCGCTGGGCGACGAGCCGCTGGCGATGGTGCGCCGCGAGTTTTCCGCCGTCTGCAACCGCAACCTGCTCGTGATGCACGGCAAGACCGCCATGAAAGGCGAGGCCTTGCCCGGCGGCGCGCTGCTAGGCGCATTGTTGATGAGCGACCGCGGCGCCGCGCTGGCCTCGCCCGCGCAGCAGCTCGTGCTGCCGCATGGCATGTTGACCTCTTTTTCGCCCGCCGCGCCGGCCCAGCCGGATCCGGCGGCAGCGTTGCAGGCCCGCGTGCAGTGGCTGGGCGAGCGCCTGCAGTCCGTGCCGCTGGTCCACATGCTGGAGGCCGGCACGGTTGCGCTGTGGCAGCCGTTGAGCGAGCAGGGCGTGTCCTGGGTGGCGCGTTGCGCGGGTGGCACGCGGGTGATCCAGGACGAATGTCCGACCAACCTGAATGCCGTCGGCAAGAGCGTGGGCTATCTGCCCGTGGGCCAGCCCGGCGACATGCCGGGCCTGCGCCCGGCGTCCGGCGGCAAGACCGCGCCGCTGGCGCTGTGGGCCTCCGGCACCGAAGTCGTGCTGCCGGGCAAGGGGCAGGGCGCCAGCGTTCGCCTCATCTGCGCGCGGCTGATCGACACGGTCACCGGCGAGGTCGCGGGCCAGTTGTTTGGCGCGACGAACCTGCCGGCTTCTCAGGCGGACGCAGCGACGATCGCGCGCTGGCTGGTCCTGCAGGACGAGGCCAAGGCGGCGTTCCGTTACATGGCCAATGCCTGGCAGGCGCTGCCCGCCGTCGACGGCGCCCACACGCTGGCGCGCCAGTCGCTCATGGCCGGGCAGCTTGGCGCCGCCTGCTGGCAACTGGCCCATTCACCGGCGGCCGACGTCGTGCGCGGGCCGCTGTCGGGCATCGTGGGCACCGAACGCAAGCTGTCGGGCAAGATGCTGCCGGTGGCGTTGCTAAAGATGTTTGCGCTGCTGGAGATGACGGGCGGGGCGTAAGGCCGCGAACCCCTTCTGTCAGACATAAAAAAACGGCGTGCCATGCACGCCGTTTTCTTTTGGACCGAGGTCGGGGGAAGGCTTTAGCCCGCCACGATCGGCCGGCGTCCCGGCGCACTGCGGGCGCCGCGGCCCTGGGCGTCGTACGTCGAGGCGCTGCCGACGCCGACGTTGCGCAGGGCGTCCAGCGATTGCTGGGTGTAGCGCAGATGCACGTCGATCAGGGCGCCGTTGCGCATGTTGATTTCGCTGGCGGAGGCCGACTTGGTCAGCAGGGCCTGCCAGACGCCGGACAACTGCGGATATTGCGCCGCGGCCTGCTCGGTGCCGACGTGGCCGGCGGGCAGGCCGATTTCGGTGAGCAGGTTGTCGCGAGTCTGGCTCAAGTCGACCAGCTGCTGCGCGATGCCGCGCTTGCGTTCAGTGATCTGGTTCAGCGCCTCGACGCTGCCCTGACTGACCAGGACCTCGGTTTCTTCCTCGAGAATCGAGGAGAACTCGGAGATCAGGGTGTCTTCCTGCTTCATGCAGGATTGCAGGGAATCGACGAGGCTCATGACAGACGGCTCAATAGAGAGAAGGAACGGGCTATTTCAGCAGGTCTCGGGCGCTGGCGATCAGGCTGTCGGCGATGCGGCCGGTGTCGATCTTGAGCTGTCCAGACGCGATCGCGGCGCGAATGGCGGCGACGCGCTCGACGTTGATGTCGTTCGAGCCGTCTTGCATGGCCAGCATCTTGCGCGACGCCGAGCTCAGCGCGACTTGCGAGCTGCTCGAACCGGTGGCGCTGCCGGCGCCATACGCTTGACTGACCGCGGACTCGGCGCGGGCACCGACGGCATCGGCTGCTAGGGGCCGGTTGGTGGTCGAATTGATTTTCAAGGTTTTCTCCGCAGGGCGTTCTGGGTCGGTTTGCGACGGATCCGCCTACTTATGTCTCTGTAACGACAAGGGCCGGAGGAACTTTAGGGTATATGCGAGCCAGGCGCAATGCGATTTGTAACATTATCTATAGCTGAATTTCCACCAGAGTGGCGTTACGGACAACGCCGCTGACCACCTGGCCGCCCGCCGTGCGGACCTGGACCACGGCGCCGGGGGCCGCGTTGCCCATGGCTTCACCCTCGCTGCTGACCATGAAACCGTTGCCGCGCGCGTTGATCCGCACGTTCGTGCCGCGCTGCACCGACTGGGAGTTGCGCAGCGACGAGCTGCGGATCGGCTGGCCGGCGTTGATGCGGAACGCGGCGGTCATGCCGGCCACTGCCTGCGGATCGGTGATGGCGCCCGGGGGTAGGGATACCAGATCGCCCTCGCGGGCGTCCAAGTCTGCCGGGGTCAGGGCCTGGCCGGCGGCGATCAGACGCGAGGCCACGTAATAGTGACCGGCCACGCTGACGGACGCCTGCACGTAGGCGGTCCAGCCCTTGGCCGTGTTGCAGCGCACGCCGACGGTCATGCGGGACCGCAGCTTCATGCCGGACGGCAGGAAGGGGGCCAGGTCGTCGCAGGGCGTCAGACGATCGGTGCGCGGCGGGTCGATGGCGATGGACGCTTCGCCGGGCAGGGAGGCCAGTTGTTCCTGCAGATAAGTCTGCGCCGCAATGATGATCGCTTCCGGGGCCTGGGTGGCCGCGGCCTGTGCCTGGACGGCGCTTGCCGAGGCCAGGAGCAGGGCGGCGATGCCGGCGCGCGCGAGAAGGAGTCTTGCGGAGATTTTCATGATGGATGAATTGTAGAAGTGGGCGGCGTTCGGCAATACGTGAATTGGATGAGAAATGACGGGTTATTTGGCTGATTGTGTTACAGGTCCGGCCCCTATCATGCCGTCATCCAATGGGATAACGGTGTGTCCGGCATCCCTGCTTTATCTGATCTGCAACGAATTCAAGGCGCCACGATGCTCGACAGGCTCAACGAAGATTTCCGGTTCTACCAGCAGGCTTTGTCACTGCGCGCGCAGCGCCAGGAAGTCCTTTCCTCGAACATCGCCAACGCCGACACGCCCAACTACAAGGCGCGCGACATCGACTTCAAGGCTGCGATGCAAAGCGCCATGGAAGGCACGATGCGCCTGCCCGACACGTCGCTCAAGCTGACGTCGGCCCGCCACATTCCGGCCAAGGCCGTGTCGCAGGGCCCGACGGATCTGCTGTACCGCCTGCCGTACCAGCCCAGCATGGACGGCAACACCGTGGACATGGACATCGAGCGCGTGCAGTTCGCCGACAACACCCTGCATTACCAGAGCACGATGCAGCTTATCTCCAGCCGCATCCGCGGGCTGCAGACCGCCATCCAGGATTGATCTTTAAAGGGAGCAACAGGCAATGTCCTTGTTGAGCATTTTCGATATCGCCGGTTCGGCGTTGAGCGCGCAGTCGCAGCGCATGAACGTGGCGGCCAGCAACATGGCCAACGCCGACAGCGTGGTCGGTCCGGATGGCCAGCCCTACCGCGCCCGCCAGGTCGTGTTCCAAGTCAACCCGGCAGCGGGCCAGGCGTTGGGCCAGGAGATCGGCGGCGTTCGCGTGGCCGGCGTGGTCCAGGACCAGTCGCCCCTGAAGATGGTCTATGACCCCAAGCACCCCCTGGCTGACGCACAGGGCTACATCAGCATGCCCAACGTCGATCCGGTGGCCGAAACGGTCAACATGATCGCGGCATCGCGGTCCTACCAGGCCAACGTCGAGGTCCTCAACACCGCCAAGGCGTTGATGCAGAAGACGCTGACCATCGGTCAATCCTAATTTCCAGCCAGAGTCTATCCATGACGACCGTCGATCAAAACACGAGCACCACGGCCATGGGCCTGGCGCAAACCGGCGCCAACAGCGCGAGCACCGCGCAAGGCCTGCAGGACCAGTTCCTGAAGCTGCTGGTCACGCAGCTCAAGAACCAGGATCCGCTGAACCCGATGCAGAACGCGGAACTGACGTCGCAACTGGCGCAGATCTCCACGGTGGAAGGCATCACCAACCTGAAGAACACCATGCTGGCCATCAGCGGCCAGATCGACGTGTCGCAGTCGATGAACGCCGTGTCGATGATCGGCAAGGGCGTCCTGATCCCGGGCTCGAAGGTCAAGGTCGGCGTCGACAGCGCCAACCCCGCCGACCGCGTGGTCACGCCTTACGGTCTGGATCTGCAGGGCGACGCCGCCAAGGTTCAGGTCCGCATCTCGGATTCGAACGGCGCGGTGGTTCGCACCATCGAGCTGGGCGAGCAGAAGAACGGCGTATACACGCTGGAGTGGGACGGCAAGAACGATTCCGGCGTGGCGCTGGAAGCGGGTGCGTACAACGTGTCCGTGCTGGCGACCGATGCCGACGGTGCGAAGGTGAATTCGGAAGTGTTGAGCTACGGCAACGTGAAGAGCGTGGCGTACTCCACCAACGGCCTGCGTCTGGATCTGGGCCTGGACGGCCAGACCAGCATGCTGGACGTGCGCAAGGTGATCGGCGCCTGAACGGGCGGATATGAATTGGTGCCGGCGCACGGGCGACGGCTTCTCCACTAAAGATTAGCGAGAGTAAACATGGGCTTCGGACAAGGATTGAGCGGCTTGAACGCCGCTGCGCAGAACCTGGACGTCATCGGCAACAACATCGCCAACTCGGGCACCGTCGGCTTCAAGTCGGCAACCGCATCGTTCGCTGACGTCTACGCCAGCTCGCGCGTGGGCCTGGGCGTCAAGGTCGCGGCCATCAACCAGCGCTTCACCGTGGGCGCGGTGACGGGCGGCGGCGGCGAATACGACATCGCCATCGACGGCGCCAAGGGCATGTTCCGCGTGACCGACCAAAGCGGCTCGGTCATGTACACGCGCAACGGCGAGTTCCTCGTCGACAAGAACAACTTCATCGTGAACGCCCAGGGCTATCGCCTGACCGGCTACCCGCCCGGCGCCATCGGTGCGAACCCGGTCGAACTGCAACTGCCGACGGCCAACGTCGCGCCGCAGGCCACCAGCACCGCCACCACCGTGGCCAACCTGGACGCGAACGCCAAGGTCATCTACCAGGTCGACACCGTGACGGCGCCTGCCGTTCCCGGCTCGGTCACCCTGGGCGGCACCCCCTATACGTTCACCAAGGCCGCCGGCGGCGCGCTGACGTGGACCCCGGCCAACCCGCCGGCCGCCGTGTACGGCACGGCCCCGAACACCGTCACGATCGACGGCACGGGCCAGGTCTCCGCCGGCACGCTGGAAAGCATTCCCGGCTATGTGGACTACACCGCCGCGGTCACCGAAATCGGCAAGCCGTTCGATCCCAAGATCTCCAGCACCTACACGAACGCCTCGCCCATGACGGTGTTCGACTCCCTGGGCAACTCGCACCAGGTCATGCAGTATTTCGTCAAGCGTGAAGCGACCGGCGGCACCAGCGTGTACGACGTGTACTACACGATGGACGGCCAGGCCATGGCGCCCACGACGGAAGCCGGCGGCGTGTGGGGCAACCCCCAGCAGTTCACGTTCAACAACGCCGGCACGCTGACCAGCGCGCCGATCGTTAACCTCTCGTTCGCACAGCCCGGCGGCACGTCCACCCCGGCCGATCCGCTGAACGTCGCGATCAACTACACCGGCACGACCCAGTACGGCAGCAACTACAAGCTGGTTGCCAAGCCCGACGGCTACACGTCCGGTGAGTTCAGCGGCATCAACATCAGCAGCGACGGCAGCCTGGTCGCCAGCTACACCAACGGCGAAACCCAGATCGTGGGCACGCTCGTGCTGGCCGACTTCTCGAACCTGCAGGGCCTGCAGCCCGTGGGCAACAACGCCTGGAAGGAAACGGCGGCTTCCGGCCAGCCGATCCTGGGCCAGCCCGGCACCAACAGCATGTCGACGGTGGTCGGTCAGGCGACCGAAGCGTCCAACGTGGACATGAGCAAGGAACTGGTCAACATGATCATTGCCCAGCGCACCTACCAGGCCAATTCGCAGACCATCAAGACCCAGGACGAAATCATGCAAGTCCTGATGAACCTGAAGTAATGCCCCCTGGGCAAGCGACGACACCGACGGAATAGGCAATGGATAGAATCATCTACACCGCCATGAATGGCGCAGCGCGGATCACGGAGCATCAGGCCGCGCTCTCCAACAACATGGCCAACGTGAACACGGCGGGCTTTCGCGAGCAGATCGCGCTGTACCGCTCGGTTCCCGTGACGGACGGGGTGAGCCTGCCCACGCGCGTTTCGACGGTGGCGTCCACGCCCGGCAACAGCTTTCAGATGGGCACCATGCAGACCACGGGCCGCGACCTGGACGTGGCGCTGGCCAGCGAAAACGGCTGGATCGCGGTGCAGACGCCGCAGGGCGAAGCCTATACCCGCGCCGGCAGCCTGCAGGTGGGCATCAATGGCCTGTTGCAAACGTCGCTGGGCCAGCCGGTCCTGTCGGACCAGGGTGGTCCCATCGACGTGCCCGACCAGGCCGCGCTGACCATCACGTCGGACGGCACGATCACGGCGCTGGGCGCCGGCGACGGTCCGAACAACATCCTGAATCTGGGCCGGCTCAAGCTCGTCAATCCGGACAACAAGCAGCTGGTGCACGGCGACGACGGCGTCTTCCGCATGGCGCCGGTCAACGGCCAGCCCGCGGCGCCGGTGCCTGCCGATCCCAGCCTGCGCCTGCTGTCGGGCGTGCTGGAAGGCAGCAACACCAATCCGATGGCGTCGATGGTGGGCATGATCGAAAACGCCCGCCGTTTCGAGCAGCAGATGCAGGTGATTCAGCAGTCGGACCGCAACGCGGAACGCGCCAACGGCATTCTGTCCGTCAGCGCCTGATTTAAATAACATTTAGTTCGCGGCCGAGCCGCGGCACCGGAGTCTTTCATCATGATGCGTTCGCTGTGGATCGCCAAGACGGGCCTGGAAGGTCAGCAGACCTCCATGGACGTGATTTCCAACAACTTGGCCAACGTCTCCACCAACGGGTTCAAGCGCGGCCGTGCCGTGTTCCAGGACCTGATGTACCAGACGCTGCGCCAGC
>CBHWAL010000242.1:0-7226 GCA_966111495.1 uncultured Achromobacter sp.
CGATAGGTCCAGCCTTCCAGGAACGTGATCTGGCGCTGGGTCATGTCGCCGCGCGCCAGGCGCTCGAGCAGCAGCCACGGCGTATCGCCATTGATCGCCTGGTAGCCGCCCGCCTTCATCAGCTTGTCGCGTTCGGACAGGCGCGCCATCCACACGAAACCGGGCTCCCACATCGGCACGCCGGCCGCGTTGAGCGCGCGCGCGACGGTGCGCGGGCTGCTGCCCGGGTCCACCACGAAGTCAATCTTGTCGGCCGCCAGCGTCATGGGGCGGTGCATCCAGGTGTAGGCGGCGCCCACCGCGCCGCCAACGGCCAGAACGATGAGCAGCAGGAACCACAGGACGAAATTTCGGAGTCGCATCTTCATAAGTGTCGGAAGTTTAATGGATCGCGGGCCCGGTCCGGGACACAACCGGGGCCGGATCGCGCGGCGCGCCCCTTTGCACATCGGGGACATGGCAGGGCCGTGCCGGGATCGGGGCTATCATCAGCACTTTGATGACGCGATAACCCCGCCGCCATGCACGCCTATTACGCTTCGATTCCCGTCCGCGCCGAAGGTTGCGCTCAATGCGCTCCGCTGGAAGATCTGGCGGTCTTCACCGCCTCGGGCGCTGACTCCCTCACGTTTCTGCACGGCCAGCTCACGCAGGACGTCACGGGCCTGACCCCGGACGCCGCCCGCCTGGCCGGCTATTGCACCGCCAAGGGCCGCCTGCTGGCCACGCTGGTCATGTGGCGCGGCGCGGGTGATGCCGACGATGCACCCCAGTTTTACGGCATGGTCCGGCAGGACCTGTCCCAGGCCCTCATCAAGCGCCTGTCCATGTTCGTGCTGCGCGCCAAGGTCAAGCTGGCGGCCGCGCCGCTGCACGTGGCCGGGGTGCAGGCCACCTCGGAACAGGCCGCCGCGCTGGAGGCCCTGACGGGCGCCCTGCCGCGCGCCACCTGGCAGCGCGCCGACCTGCCGTCCGGCACGTGGATCGTCGCGCCGTCGGCCGACGACCGCCTGCGCTGGTGGTGGATCGCCTCGGACGCGCAACTGGAACAATCCGGCGCGCTCGCCCAGGCGCTGGGCCTGGCGCCGGCCGCGCACTGGCACGCGGGAGACCTGGCGGCCGGTATTCCCTGGATCGCTGCGGCCACGCAGGATGTCTTCATTCCGCAAACGGTCAACCTGGACCTGATCCAGGGCGTCAGCTTCACCAAAGGCTGTTATCCGGGGCAGGAAGTCGTGGCGCGCAGCCACTATCGGGGCACCGTCAAACGGCGCATGGCCTACGGCACCATTGCCGACGCGGGCCTGAAAGGTCCGGCGCTCACGGGCGTGGACGTGTTCGACGCCGCGCAGCCCGGCGAGGCCATTGGCCGCGTGGTGCAGGCCGCCAGCGACGCCGGCGTCGTGTCGGTGCTGTTTGAAACCACACTGGCCGCGCTGCCCGAGGGCGATCTGCGTCTGGCCAGCGCCGACGGTCCGCGCATCGCGGCGGCGCCGCTACCGTACTCGATCAATCCCTGATCCGTCCGGGCCTGCTCGCGCTAAAGCCCGCGCGCGCAGGCCTTGCGGTCATCGTCAGACCGCCACCCCGAACAACGCCCCCACGCCGGCCGTCACGGCCATCGCCGCGGCGCCCAGCACGGTGACGCGCAACGCCGCGGGCAGCTTGGGCGCGCCGCCGGCCTTCGCGGCCATGGTGCCCAGCGCCGCCAGACAACAGACCGACGCGCCGATGACCCAGCCGATCAGGTGCGGTCCGGGCGAAACCGCCGCCACCGCCAGCGGCACCGCGGCGCCCCCCGCAAACGACGCCGCCGACGCCAGCGCCGCCTGCACCGGCCGCGCACGGTTGTGCAGGGAGATGCCCAATTCGTCGCGCGCGTGCGCGTCCAGCGCGTCATGGTTGGTGAGCTGGCGCGCCACTTGTTCCGCCAGATCGCGCGTCAGCCCCCGCGCCACATAAATGTCCACCAGTTCGGCCAGCTCTTCGCCGGAATTGCGCTTGAGCGAGCGCTGTTCCATGCGCAGGTCGGCGGCTTCGGTGTCGGCCTGGGTGCGCACCGACACGTATTCTCCGGCCGCCATCGACAATGCGCCGGCCACGAGCCCCGCCAGTCCGGAGGTGAGAATGGCGCCGTGCGAGGCCTGGGCTGCGGCAACGCCGGTGATGAGGCTGGCTGTCGAGACGATGCCGTCGTTGGCGCCCAGCACTGCGGCGCGCAGCCAGTTGCTGCGGAAAATTCGATGATGTTCTTTTGCTGGCATTGCCGGAAAACCCATGCGAGGCGCGACAGACGCGGGGCACTCCCGGGCAACTGCCCGGCGCGCCCCGCGCGGAGCTCATCGCGGCGTCACGCGTACCGCGGTCAGCAAGCCTATCACGCACAAAGTGGCATGTTCGCCGTCGTACGCGTGCATCTCCACCTGGCAGACCGAAAGACGCTTGCCGGGCTTGACCACGCGCCCGGTCGCAACAAAGCGGTCACCCTTGGCGGGCGCCAGGAAGTTCATCTTGAACTCCGACGTCAGCACGTCCTCATCCGGCCCGAACAGCGTGAACGCGGCATAGCCGCCCGCGCTGTCGGCGATGGTGGTGGAGATGCCCGCGTGCAGAAAGCCGTTCTGCTGGCACAGGTCGGCGCGGTAAGGCAGAACGATGTCCACCCTGCCCGGCTCGACCGCGTCCAGCTTGGCGCCCAGCAGCGCCATGATGCTTTGCTGGCCAAAACTGGCCCGGACCCGCGCGGCCGGGTCCGTGGAGGCGTGGGACGGCCCCACGTCAGTCCTGCTCGCGCTTGACCAGGTTGACGATGCTGGAAAAGTCCAGCTTGCCGGAGCCGCCGCCGCTGTGCAGCGAGTACAGGTTGCGCGCCAGCTCACCCAGCGGAATCGACGCGCGCGCCGACAGCGCCGCCTCGGCGGCCAGGCCCAGATCCTTGAGCATCAGGTCCACGCCAAAGCCCCCCGCATACCCCTTGGAGGCCGGCGCATGTTCCATGACGCCCGGCCAGGGGTTGTAGAGCTCGGTCGCCCAGTTGCGTCCCGAACTCTTGGCGATGATGTCCGACAGCACCTTCGGGTCCAGGCCATTGGCCACGCCCAGCGCCAGCGCCTCGGACGTGCCGGCCATCAGGATGCCGAGCAGCATGTTGTTGCAGATCTTGGCAACCTGCCCCGCGCCCGCTGGACCGGCATGGAAGATGTTCTTGCCCATCTTCTCCAGCACGGGACGCGCGCGCGCAAGCGAACCTTCGGCGCCGCCCACGATGAAGGTCAGCGTGCCCGCGGCCGCGCCACCCGTGCCGCCCGAGACCGGCGCGTCGATCATGGCGATGCCGCGCGCCTCGGCCGCCTGGGCCACCTTGCGCGCGGAATCCGGCGCGATCGTGCTGCATTCAATGACCAGCGCGCTCGAGGCGATCTTGCCGAGCAGGTCCTGGTCGAGGTACAGGCCCTCGACGTGCTTGCTGGCCGGCAGCATCGAGATCACGACCTCGGCCCCTTCGACCGCTTCGGAAGCGGACGCCGCCGCCGTCGCGCCGGCGTCGGTCAGCAGCTTGATGGCCGCCGGCACCAGGTCGAACACCTTCAGGCTGTGGCCTGCCTTGACCAGATTCAATGCCATGGGCGCGCCCATGTTGCCCAAACCGATAAACGCGATGCTGCTCATGATGTCTTGTCTCCTGTTGCTATTGCTGTAGGTATGGATTCATCGTGACCTGCGAAACTGCGTGGCCTCGCGCGACATGCAGGGGCAAGGGGCCAGCTGGCGCGCCGGCCGCCCTGTCAGCGCCCGCTCGCTGCCCTATCAGCGCCCCGTCAGCGCCCTTCCTGTCCCAGGTCGGCAAGCGGGTGCGGCTCGCCTTCCGGCCAGGGTTCCTCAAAGAATTTCTGCACCCACGCGTCGGTAGCCACGTCAATGACGGCCGGGTTCCAGCGCGGGTTCTTGTCCTTGTCCACCAGCAGCGCGCGGATGCCCTCGGCAAAATCGCCATGCGCGGTGCACGCCAGCGCGGCGATGTACTCGACGCGGAACACGTCATCCAGCGACCGCAGACGCGTGCGCTGCTGCAGCGCGAACGCCAGGCGCACTGATCCGGGCGAACCCGCCAGCATGGTCTTGGCCGCGCGCGACAGCCACGGATCTTCGTGGTCCTTCAGGAAGGACAGCTCCTCGTAAATGTCGTCCAGCCGGTTGCCGTTGCACAGGTTGTTGACGACGAACGAGTGCTGGCGAAGCGGCCCGGGTTCCAGCGGTGTGGGCGGCTCAAGTGCGGTCAGCGCGCGGCGCAGCAGGCCATCGTTGATGGAGCGCGGCGGAATGGCGTCTTCGGCGGCGCCCGACGCCTGCCCTGCCCACGGCTGCTGCTCCAGCGAGGACAGCAGCACGGGCCAGTCCGCGCTGTTCAGGCGGAAGTCCGCCAGCCCCGCGAAGAAGGCGTCGGACGTATTCAACTGCGCGCCAGTCAGCGCCAGGAACACGCCGCTGCGGCCCGGCATGCGGTTCAGCAGCCAGCTTCCGCCCACGTCCGGGAACAGCCCGATCGACACTTCCGGCATGGCCAGGCGCGAGGTCTCGCTGACCACGCGATGGCTGGCGCCCATCATCAGGCCGATGCCGCCGCCCATGACGATGCCGTGGCCCCAGCACAGAACAGGCTTGGGATAGGTGTGAATGCGATAGTCCAGCCGGTATTCGTGCTCGAAGAAGCGGCGCGCATAGGCGTTGCTCCAGCTGGGCTTGCCCGCGTTCTCGGTCATGCTGCGGTACAGGCCGTGCAGATCGCCGCCAGCGCAGAACGCCTTGTCGCCCGCGCCTTGCAGCACCACCAATGCAACACCGGGATCGCGCGCCCACGCGTCAAGACGGTCAGCCAGCAGGTCAACCATCTCGAGCGACAGGCCGTTCAGGGTTTGCGGCGCATTCAGCGTCGCAATGCCGAAACGCATTCCATTGGCAGCGGATCTTTCTTCGAACAACACCGGTGCATTCATCTTATGTCGGCTCCTTTTTCCAACAATTGGCGGGCAATGATCACGCGCATGATCTCGTTGGTGCCCTCCAGAATCTGATGAACGCGAGTATCGCGCACCAGACGCTCCAAGGGATAGTCTTTCAGGTAACCATAACCACCATGGATCTGTTGCGCATCCAGGCAGATCTGGAAGCCCATGTCGGTCGCAAAGCGCTTGGCCATCGCGCAGTAAGTGGACGCATCGGCCGCGCCAGCGTCCAGCTTGCAGGCCGCGAGCCGCACCATCTGGCGCGCCGCCACCAGGTGCGTTGCCATGTCCGCCAGCTTGAACTGCAGCGCCTGGAACTCGGCCAGACGGCGGTTGAACTGGCGGCGCTCGTCCATATAGCGGCGGGCGGCGTCCAGGGCACCCTGCGCGGCGCCCACCGAGCACGTGCCGATATTGATCCGGCCGCCGTCCAGGCCCTTCATGGCGATCTTGAACCCCTCGCCCTCCACGCCCAGCATGTTGGCGGCCGGCACGCGGACGTTTTCAAAGGTGATGGGGCGCGTGGACTGGCTGTTCCAGCCCATCTTCTCTTCCTTGCGGCCATAGCCGATGCCCTCGCTGTCGGCCGGGATCGCAAAGGCGCTGATGCCTGCGGGGCCCTCGCCGCCGGTGCGGGCCATCACGACCAGCAGGTCCGTGTCGCCGCCCCCGGAGATGAAGGCCTTCGCGCCGTTGACGATGAAGCTGTCGCCGTCGCGCTGCGCCCGTGTGGACAGCGATGCCGCGTCGGACCCGGCGCCCGGCTCCGTCAGGCAATAAGAGGCCAGCTTTTCCCCACTGGCGAGCAAGGGTCCCCAGGCGTCTCGCAGGCCCGGCTGGCCCCACTTGCCCACCATCCAGGTCGCCATGTTGTGAATCGTCAGGAACGCCGTGGTGGACGGGTCCACCGCCGCCATTTCCTCGAACACCAGCGTGGCGTCCAGGCGCGGCAAGCCCAGACCGCCGATGTCTTCGCTGGCGTAGATCGCGCAAAAGCCCATCTCACCAGCCCGGGCGAAGGCTTCGCGGGGGAAGATGCCCTCGGCGTCCCAACGCGCGGCGTGGGGAGCCAGTTCGCCCTCTGCGTAATCGCGCGCGGCCTGCGCGAACGCGCGCTGCTCGTCGGTCAGTTCCAAGTCCACAGCCTGTCTCCTGATGTAGTCGGTATTGTCTCGTGGCGTTGCTGCCGTCTCGTGAACGCCAGCCCGTCGATTTTGACATGACGTTGACGTAAACGTAAGCGGGAACCCGGCTTAATGTTACGCCCGAAGCGGCCGAGCGCTTTGTCTTATTGATGACAATGTACGGGGACGAGCCGGTGGCGACGGCCGTCGGCGGAGCAAGACGGCGGCGCACCGCAGCGGCGTCACGCCGGGCCGGCGATCAGCGCATTACGCGCTCCAGCAGCGCGCTACAGCAAGCGCACTACAGCAGCCCCGCCGGCCGGACGCGCCCATTGCGGGCGGTCTTGGTGCGGCGGTGCTCGGCGCGGCGGCGGCGCGACTCTTTGGGATCGAAGGTCAGGCCGCGATAGATTTCCACGCGGTCGCCGTCGGCCAGCAGCGCATGGGGCTCAGTGGCGCGGCCAAATACGCCCACGCCCCGTTCCCACGGCTTGACGACCGGAAACGCCTGCGCAAACCCGCTGGCAGCCAGCGCATCCTCGACGGTCGCGCCGTCGGGCAGGCGCACTTCCCGCTGCCATGCGTGGCCGGGCAAGGCGTAGCAGACGATGACGCCGATCTGCCCTGCCGCGGACGCCTCATTCGCCATACTTGGCCTGCGCGCGCTTGGTGAAGGAATCAATGAAGCTGGTCGCAATGCGGTTGAAGACCGGCCCCACCACCATTTCGAGCGGCCGGTTCGAAAACGCATACTCCATCGTGAACAGGACCTTGCAGGCGTCTTCGGCCAGCGGCTGGAACACCCAGTGCCCCACCAGACTGGAGAAGGGACCATCCACGAGTTCCAGGTCGATCCGTTCGGGATAGACATGGACATTGCGGGTGGTGAAGCGCTGCTTCATCCCCGCAAAGGAAATCAGGATGGAGGCCTGCATGCCGTGTTCGTCGCGGGTCTGCACCTCGGCGCCGCCACACCACGGCATGAACTCGGGGTACTTCTCCACGTCGGCAACCAGGTCGAACATCTGGGCGGCGCTGTAAGGCACCAGGACGGATCGTTGTACTTTGTGCATCGACTCTCGCAAATGGCTAGACTGGC
>CBHWAL010000243.1:0-7209 GCA_966111495.1 uncultured Achromobacter sp.
CGCCCTGGTAGACGTTGAAGAACACGATGAAGAACACCAGCGTCACGGCCAGCGCCACCTTGGACCAGATGCCCAGGCCGAACCACATGCCGAAGATGGGCGCCAGGATGACGCGCGGCATTGAATTGGCCGCCTTGATGTAGGGGTCCAGGATTGCGCTGGCGCGCGGCGACAGCCCCAGCCACAAGCCGAAGGCCAGGCCGGCGATCGTTCCGATGAAGAACGCCAGTACGGTTTCGGTCAGCGTCACGGCCAAGTGGTTGTAGATGTCGGCGTTGGTGACGAACCACGCCCAGATGCGACCCCACACCTTCAGCGGTTCGCCGAAGAAGAAGGCGACCTTCGGATCTCGCGACGCGAAATGCCAGACGGCCAGGATGATGACGAGAAGCAGCAATTGCCAGATGCGCAGGCTGCCGGAACCGGATTTGTTCAATTTGGCCATGGTTCAGGCTCGCTTCTGTTGGGCATAGCCCTTGAGCACTTCCTCGCGCAGCACACCCCAGATGGCGGCGTGCAGCTCGACGAAACGCGGGTCGATGCGCACTTCGGCCACGTCGCGCGGACGCGGCAGATCGATGGCAAATTCTCCGATGGGATGGGTGCCCGGACCGGCCGACAGCACGATCACGCGATCGCTCATCGCGATGGCTTCGTCCAGGTCATGGGTGATGAACAGCACCGCCTTGCGCTTGGCCATCCACAGATCCAGCACTTCGTTCTCCATGAGCTGGCGCGTCTGGATGTCCAGCGCCGAGAACGGTTCGTCCATGAGGATGATGTCGGGGTCGCGGATCAGCGTCTGCGCCAGCATGGCGCGCTTGCGCATGCCGCCCGACATCTGGTGCGGATAACGGCCCTCGAAGCCGCCCAGGCCGACGCGGCGCATCCATTCGCGCCCGCGGTCCAGCGCTTCGGACCGCGCAACGCCGGCAAACTCCAGGCCGGCGATGACGTTGTCCAGCGCGCTGCGCCAGGGCAAGAGCGCCTCGCCCTGGAACATGTAGCCCGCACGTTCGTTGATGCCAACCAGCGGCTGGCCAAAGACCTTCACCTGCCCCGACGAGGGCGCCAACAGGCCGGCGCTGACGTTGAGCAATGTGGACTTGCCGCAACCGGTCGGGCCCACCACGGACACGAACTCGCCTGGCGCGATGGCCAGGGTCGTGTCGCTGACCGCGGTGTAGCGCTGCGACCGGTCGTCACGCGAGACAAAGGTGCAACTTATGTTTTCCAGCGACAGCGCAGCTTCAGCCATTGGCATACTTCTCGTTGGCGCGGCGCGCGAAATCGTTGGTCCACACCTTCGACGGATCGACCTTCGAGCCGTCGAAGTCAGCCTGGTAGGCGGCCAGCGCCTTGAGCGCGGTGGCCGCGCCGTCTTCGGGGATCATGCCGTCCGGCGACAGGCCTTCCATGCTCTTGCCGAGCGCGGCCTTGTAGATGGCCGGGTCGCCCAGCAGGTAGGTTTCGGGCACGACCTTGGCGATTTCCTCGGGGCCGGCCTTCTGGATCCATTTGTCGGCGCGCACGATTGCGTTGGTCAGCGCCTGGACGGTGTTGGGATTGGCATCGATGAAGGCCTGCGGCGCATACAGGCAGCCGGCGGGCATGTTGCCGCCGAAGATTTCCTGCGTGTCCTTGAGCGTGCGCGTGTCGACGATGATCTGGATCTCGCCGGGCAATTCCAGCATCGAGACCACCGGGTCCGTGTTGGAAATGGCGTCGATCTGGCCGCTGCGCACGGCAGTCACCGCGCCCGCGCCGGCGCCCACGCCGATGAAGGACACGTCGGAGGCCTTCAGGCCATGCTTGGCGAGGAAGAAGCTGACGACCATGTTGGTGGACGAGCCCGGCGCGGTCACGCCGATCTTCTTGCCCTTCAGGTCGGCCGGGCCCTTGTAGCCCGGAATGTTCTTTTTGGAGACGCCCACGCCGATCATCGGCGCGCGGCCCTGCAGCACGAAAGCGCGATAGGCCTGGCCTTTGGAGTGCATGGACAGCGTGTGTTCAAAGGCGCCCGAGACCACGTCGGCGCTGCCGCCCACCACGGCCTGCAGAGCCTTGGAGCCGCCGGCAAAGTCCGCGATGCTGACGTCCAGCCCTTCGTCCTTGAAGTAACCGCGCACCTCGGCGATCGTCAGCGGGAGGTAATAGATCAGCGGCTTGCCGCCGACTGCGATCTGGACCTTGGTCTTTTCAAGCTTCTGCGCGCGCACGATGGCAGGGGCCATGCTCATGACGCCGGCGGCGCCGGCGATCTTGAGCAGTTCACGGCGGGTGACTGTCATTGCTTTGTCTCCTGGTTGTCGGATATTCCGATAGCGCCGGTCTTCGCCAGCTCGTCGATAGCCGCTGAATCATACCCCAGCGATTTCAGGACTTCCTCGGTATGTTCCCCTAATTCCGGGCCCACCCAGCGCGTCTGGCCAGGCGTCTCCGACAGTTTGGGAACCACGCCCGGCAGCTTGACGGGGCTGCCGTCGGCCAGGCGATGCTGCTCGATCATGCGGCGCGCAAGGAACTGCGGATCGCTGAACATGTCGGCCACGCTGTAGATCTTGCCGACCGGCACGTCGGCGCGTTTCAGGGCTTCGAGCGCCGCCTCGATGCCGCGTCCATCGCACCATTGCTGGATCGCGCCGTCGATTTCTTCGACGCGCCGCGCGCGGCCATCGTTGCGCACCAGATCCGGATCCTCGGCCAAATCGTCGCGGCCAATCGCCCGCATCAGGCGATGAAAGATCGCGTCGCCATTGCCGGCGATGACGATGTTCTGGCCGTCGCGCGTGGTGTAGGTGTTGGAGGGCACGATGCCGGGCAGCGCGCCGCCCGTGCGCTCGCGCACCACGCCGGCCACGTCGTACTCGGGGACCAGGCTCTCCATCATGTTGAAAACGGCTTCGTACAGGGCCACGTCAACCATCTGACCCTGCCCTGCCTGACATTCGTCGCCCGTCTTGCCGTTCCAGCGGCCGCCCGTGGCGTCGCGGTGGCGCAGCGCCATCATCGCGCCGATCACGCCATGCAGCGCCGCGATGGAATCGCCGATTGAGATGCCGACCCGCAGCGGCGGGCGGTCGGGGTGGCCCGACACGTAACGCAGGCCGCCCATGGATTCGCCGATGGCGCCAAAGCCAGGCTGATCCTTCATGGGCCCGGTCTGGCCGTAGCCGGACAGGCGCACCATGATGAGCGCTGGATTGATGGCTCGCAGTTGCTCGTAGCCGAGCCCCCACTTTTCGAGGACGCCCGGGCGGTAGTTCTCGACCACCACATCGGCGTCCAGCGCCAGCTTGCGGGCGATCTCCTGGGCGCGCGGATCCTTCAGGTTGAGCGCGATGGACTGCTTGTTGCGGGCCTGCACCGTCCACCACAGGGAATTGCCCTCGTGCAGATGGCGCCAGCTGCGGATGGGATCGCCGCCGCCCGTGCCGTCCGGCCCGTGCGGGGTTTCCACCTTGATGACGTCGGCGCCGAATTCGCCGAAGATGCGCGCGGCGAATGGGCCGGCGATGAGCGTGCCGAGTTCCAGGACTTTCAGTCCGGTCAGCGCTGACATGGCTTGTCTTCCTCACATTGGTTGCCCGGCCGATGCGTTGCCGGCGGGCGTTCTGGTACCGCGAGCGTCAGGTGGTCTTGCGCTCCATCAGAGCCCAGGCGATGGTGCCGGCGTCGACGTATTCAAGCTCGCTGCCGGCGGGCACGCCACGCGCCAGGCGCGTGACGCGCAGGCCGCGCTCGCCCAGGGCCTCGCCCAGGAAATGCGCGGTGGTCTCGCCTTCGGCGGTGAAGTTGGTGGCAAGGATGACCTCCTGCACCACGCCGTCGGTCGCGCGCTTGATCACGCGCTCGAAGTCCAGTTCGCGCGGGCCGATGCCTTCCAGCGGCGCGACCCGGCCCATGAGCACGTAGTACAGACCACGGTAGCCGTGGCTGGACTCGATCATGTTCTGGTCGGCCGGCGTTTCCACGATGCACAGCAGCGAGGGATCGCGCTTGGCATTGGAGCAGGTGGCGCAGACCTCGTCTTCAGAGAAGCTGTTGCAGCGCGCGCAGTGCTTCAGATCCCGCACCGCGCCGGCGAGCGCCCGCCCCAGCATGTCCGCGCCTTGCGGATCATGCTGCAACAGGTGGTACGCCATGCGTCTGGCCGACCGCACGCCCACGCCGGGCAGGCGCCGCA
Organism: uncultured Achromobacter sp.; assembly: GCA_966111495.1. Taxonomy (GTDB): domain Bacteria; phylum Pseudomonadota; class Gammaproteobacteria; order Burkholderiales; family Burkholderiaceae_B; genus Achromobacter. Next base: position 4,187 of record CBHWAL010000243.1, read on the forward strand.
GCGCTTCGATCAGCGAGACGAGGGGTTCGGGTTCAGGCAGTAAGGGATCCATTGCAGCCTACGGCAGCGGCAATCAGAACGGCAGCTTCATGCCCGGGGGCAGCGGCATGCCGGCGGTCACCGAGGCCATCTTTTCCTGGGACGTGGCTTCAGCCTTGCGCAGCGCGTCGTTGAACGCGGCGGCAACCAGGTCTTCCAGCATGTCCTTGTCGTCGGCCAGCAGCGACGGATCGATCTCGACGCGCTTGACGTCGTGACGGCAGGTCATCGTGACCTTCACCAGACCGCCGCCCGAGGCGCCATCGACCTGGATGTCGGCCAGCGCGTCCTGTGCCTTCTTCATGTTTTCCTGCATCTGCTGCGCTTGGCGCATCAGGCCGGCGAGTTGTCCTTTCATCATGATGGGAGCTTCCTTGAACGAGGGGAATGAGGTTGGCCGCCGCGTCAGGCGGCGGCCGCTGAATCAACGTGGCGGATCGAGCCAGCGACGACATGGCCGCCGAAGTCCGCCAACAGCGCTTGTACAAAGGGATCGTCGGCGACGGCGTTTTCAGCCGCCAGTTGGCGCGCCGCGCTCTCGGCCTGGGCCACGGCAAACGCCGTGGCGTCGCCGGTGACGCCGACCTGCACGTCCAGCCGGATGCCCTGCCCGAAATGTTCGCACAGGACGGTCTGCAGCCGCACGCGGCTTTCGCTTTCGGCCAGCGTCTTGACGGCCACGCGCAGGATGATGGCATCGCCCTGCACGCCGGCCCATTCGCTCTGGCGCGCCAGTTCCGAGGCCAGGCCCGTCACGGGCAGGCGGGCGGCCAGCTCGGGCCAGGACGACGAGTCCATGTCCGTCAGGCGAGGCGCACGCGACTGGCGCTTGCGCGCGGGCGCGGGGCCTTCGCGGCGGGCGGCTGAGGGTGCGGGTGCGGGCGACGGCGAGGGCGATGTGGCCAGCGTTTCGAAGTCGTCGTCCGGATCGGACGTGAAGCCGCTGTCGGGGATGAACCCGCCTTCGGCTTCAAAGGGGATTTCTTCGTCGACCCAAGCTGGCGGACCGTCAGCGTCTTCCAACGCCGGGGCGGATGCGGATGCCGGGGCGATCGCTGCGGCGGCCGGTGTCACGGCCAGGGCAGCCGAGCCCTGCGGTTTGGCGGACGGTGCGTGCGGCGTTGCGGCGTCGGGAGGCGAGAAGTCTGCGGTCGATGCGGCGGCGGTCGATGCTGGGGACGTCGATTCGTCGGGCGTCGATTCGTCGGGCGTCGATTCGTCGGGCGTCGAAACGTCGGGCGTCGATACGTGGGCGGCCGTTACGGCGTGTGCCGCTGCGTTGCTCGTCGGCATAGCGGACGTCGCTGCACCCACGGCTGCGTTCGCGGCGACTGGCGGCAGGTCTTCCCAGGGGGGGACGTTGCTGCTTTCCGCGGATGGCGAGACGGGCGCGGCAGGCGATTGCGACGGTGCGACAGCGGCGGGTTGCGCGGGCGTAGCGGCGTCAGCGGCGGAGAATTCCGACGGAGCGCCAACGGACGCGGCCGCTGATGCGGATGCCGGCGCCTCGTTGCCCGAAGCGTTGTCTGCAGCGGCGTTGCCCGCCGAAGCATTGACGGCCCCGGCATGGTTCACCGATGCGCCGGACGCCGAGGACGCGACTGCTTTGGTGTCCGGCGAGGACGCGGCGGGCTGACTCGCGCCCGAAGGCGCTACGGCCGCGGTCGCAGCGGCTGGCGCGGCGATGGCAGCAGCGGGTTCCGCCGCCTGACGCGCAGGCGCGGCCGGCGCTTCCAGCGCGGTCTGCGGGCCGGCATCGCCATTGAGCGCCAGCATGCGCAGGCACGCCATGATGAAGCCCGCGTATTCGTCGGGCGCCAGCGTCAGTTCGCCGCGGCTGTGCACGGCGACGGAATAGAACAGCTGCACGGCGTCCGGATGGAGCGCCTGCGCCAGACGAGCGATGTCGGCGGCCAGCGGATCTTCGGCGGCGGTAACGCCCGTCACGCGCTGCTCGATCGCCACGCGCGAGAGCAGCACGGCCAGGTCGGCCAGCGCACCGGCATATGACAGTCCGCGGATGGCAAGTTCGTCGGCCACGGCCAGCACGCCCTTCGCATCGCCCGAAGCCAGGGCATCGAGCAGGCGAACAAGGTGGCGTTGGTCGATGGTGCCGAGCATGCCGCGCACGGCATCTTCGGTCAGGTTGCCCGCGCTGTAGGCAATGGCTTGGTCGGTCAGCGACAAGGCGTCGCGCATCGAGCCCGACGCGGCCTGCCCGATCAAGCGCAGGGCCGGAATTTCAAAGCCCACGTCTTCCTGGCCGAGCACGGCCTGAAGATGGCCCACGATGGAGTCGGCCGGCATCTGCTTCAGATTGAATTGCAGGCAGCGTGACAAAACCGTCACCGGAATCTTCTGGGGATCGGTGGTGGCCAGGATGAACTTGACGTGCGGCGGCGGTTCCTCCAGCGTCTTGAGCATCGCGTTGAACGCGTGCCCGGTCAGCATGTGGACTTCGTCGATCATGTAGACCTTGAAGCGTCCGGCGCCCGGCGCGTAGACCGCCTGCTCCAGGAGCTGCGTCATTTCCTCGACGCCGCGGTTGGACGCGGCGTCCAGCTCAAGGTAGTCGACGAAGCGGCCCGAATCGATCTCGGTGCAGGCGCGGCAGACGCCACAGGGCTTGGAGGTGATGCCGGTTTCGCAATTGAGCGATTTGGCCAGGATGCGCGAGAGCGTGGTCTTACCGACGCCCCGGGTGCCGGTGAACAGCCAGGCGTGATGCAGGCGCTGCGTGTCGAGCGCATGCGTAAGCGCGCGCACCACGTGATCCTGTCCCACCAGGGTATCGAACGATCGCGGCCGCCACTTGCGGGCCAATACCAGATAAGTCATGGCTGGATTGTAGAGCCTGATTGTTGAACCCGTTGATCGAGCGGGCTGGAATGCAAAGGGGACGGGCTTATTCCCGTGGAACGAATCCTTGGAAAATAACCCCGTCCCCTATGAAAGCGAATTAGAAAACGCTACTGATTTGAAGA
>CBHWAL010000244.1:0-7201 GCA_966111495.1 uncultured Achromobacter sp.
TAAAGCCGGCGGCGGCGCGATGGCTTATTGCACGCGGCGCAGCACGTAATGCGCCGCGAGCGGGCCGGTGGGACGCGTGCCGTCGCGGTAGAGCATCGTTACCTGGTTCTCGCCCACGAAGTAACGCTGGCTGTCGCCTGCGGCATCCAGCCGGATCGTGCTGCCATCGGACTCCCAACTGAAAGTGCCCGATACGATCTCGGGCTGCGGCTGGCGGTCCAGGTACTGCGTCAGCTTTTCGTAGCGGCCATCCTTCATCAGCGTCAGGCGAGCGCGGATGCCGGGGCAGTCGGCGCAGGGCAGGGTGCCTTCGTAGCTGCCGGGCCAATCCAGCGAGTCGCGGGAGGTGTGGTGGTCCACCGGCACGGAGCGCGCGGTGATGGGCTTTGACGGCGCGCAGCCGGCGAGCAGCGCAAGACTCAGGGTGCAGGTCAGGGTGGTTTTCATCATCATGGCGAGCTCCTGTGTGAGGGACTGGCTGGCTAATTGACTGACTGACTGCGACTGACGGCCAGATGGCCAGACGCGTCTTCACGATACGGACAGTAACTGACCCATGCTGAAACGGGATGTAAGACCAATGCGTGTCATAAACGTCCAACCGGCGGGGCCGGGCGTGCGCTAAGCTCGGCCTTCCTTGTGCGTGAGGCGGCATTGGTGGCCGGCGCGACGACAGGACAACCAGCCATCAGGACAACCAGGCATCAAGACAACCAGGCATCAAGACAACCAAGCCACAGGACCCACAGGCATGAAAGGCGAACACCATTACCGCATCAACGTCGAATGGACCGGCAACACCGGCGCCGGCACGGCCGGATACGCGGCCTATTCCCGCGATCACGTCGTCGCTGGCGCAGCAGCTGCACGAACGCGCGCACCATTTCTGCTTCATTGCCAATTCGGTGAATTTTCCGGTACGTTGCGAGCCGCGCATCGTGATTCAACCAACGCCCTGACGCCATTCCATGACATCCGCCCTGATCGTGATCGACGTGCAACGCGCGTTGTTCGAAACGCTGCCGCCGCCGTTCGAGGCCGCGCAAGTGCTGGCCCGCATCAACGCGCTGGCCGAGCGCGCCCGTGCGGCCGGTGCGCCGGTCATTTATGTTCAGCATGAAAGTCCCGGGTCCGACCTGGTGCACGGCGAGCCGGGATGGAATCTGGATACGCGCCTTGCACCGGCCGCCAACGACAGCCGGGTTCGCAAGACAACGCCGGATTCGTTTCTCCGCACCGATTTGTCGCAGGTGCTGGCGGACCGGGGCGTCACGCATCTCGTGGTGTGCGGTTACGCCACCGAGTTCTGCGTGGACACGACCGTGCGGCGCGCGGCAGGGCTGGGCCTGGCGGTCACGCTGGCGGCCGATGCGCATACCACGCACGACAAGCCGCACGCGGACGGCGGGCAGATCCGGGCGCATCACAATGCCACGCTGCCGGCCATCTCCAGCTTTGGCGTGAAGATCACCGCCGTGCCGTCCGCCGAGCTGTTTGCGGGTGGCGCGCAACGATGAATGTGATGGATCCCGAACTGCTGTCCCTGCTGGTGACGCGCGACATGCCCTTCGGCAAGTACAAGGGCAGGCTGATCGCCGACCTGCCCGGGCCGTATCTGGCCTGGTTCGCGCGCAAGGGCTTTCCGCCCGGCGAGTTGGGGCGCCTGCTGGCGTTGATGCACGAACTGGACCACAACGGGTTGTCGTCGCTGCTGGAGCCATTGCGCAAAACCCGGCGCGCGTCCTAGCGGCCAGGCCGGATACCCCAGGAAACAACTGGCCCGCCCCGTGTAGCGCTTTGGCACCAAGCCCGCGCGCCGCCGGGGATACGATAAATCGGCATGCCTGGCCCCTGGCTCGGCGTCGACTTATCAAGAGAGGTCGCCATGAACAAACACCACATTTCCGCTTTCCTGCTTGCCGCCTTGTGCGCGGCGGGCGCCGCCCAGGCCCAGAACGCCATGCCTGGCGCCACACAGGAAATGCAGTTTCCGTCGGCCAAGGGCAGCCTGTCGCCGCCGTCCACGCTGCGCATGACGGTGACGCCCGAAGCCCCCCCGCCCGCCGAGATCCGCGACACGCCGCAAAGCCAGGCCGAGTACCAGCGCTGCCGCCGTGTGTCGGACCGCGCGGCCGTGTCCAACGTGCAGATGCAGGCCGGCGTGGAGCAATGCCTGCGCGAGCTGGAGCAGCGCCGCCAGCAGCAATAGGCGCCGGAATTTGGGGCCGGAGCCAGAGCGGGTACACTTGTGCGCCGTTTTGCTCTGAGCGCCCGAATTCTTATGATTTCCACCGCCTGCGGCGTCGACTTCGGCACCTCCAATTCCACCGTCGGCTGGAGCCGTCCCGACCAACATGCGCTCTTGGCGCTCGAGGACGGCAAGACCACCTTGCCGTCGGCTATCTTCTTCCACGACGAAGACGCCGAGGTTAGCTATGGCCGCGCGGCCATCTCCGACTACCTGGCCGGTTACGACGGGCGCCTGATGCGCTCGATGAAAAGCCTCTTGGGCAGCTCGCTCATTGACGGCTCGACGGAAGTGCAGGGCCGCTCCATCCCGTTTCGCGTACTGCTGACGCGCTTTATCGCCGAATTGAAGGCGCGCGCCGAGACGGCCGCCGGGCGCGGCTTTACCCGCGCCGTGCTGGGCCGTCCGGTGTTTTTCGTGGACGACCATCCCGCGTCTGACCAGACCGCGCAGGACACGCTGGAAGAGATCGCGCGCAGCGTGGGGTTTACCGACATCGAGTTCCAGTTCGAGCCGATGGCCGCCGCTTTTCACTACGAGTCGCAGATCAGCCGCGAGGAACTGGTGCTGGTGATCGACATCGGCGGGGGGACATCGGACTTTTCGCTGATCCGGCTGGGCCCGGACCGCGCGGCCAAGCCGGACCGCCGCGACGACATCCTGGCTTATGGCGGCGTGCACATCGGCGGCGTGGATTTCGATAAGCAATTGAGCCTGGCGCACGTGATGCCGCTGCTGGGACTGGGCAGCCAATTGCGCAGCGGCAAGGATGTGCCGTCGACGCAATACGGCAACCTGGCCTGCTGGCACACGATCAACCAGGCCTACACGCGCAAGGCGGCCGAGCATTTTGCCTATATCCGCGCCGAGGCCGGTGATCGTCAGAAGATCGATCTGCTGCTGAACCTGGTGAAGGAGCGCGCGGGCCACTGGGTGGCGGTGCAGGTGGAAGAAGCCAAGATCGCGCTGTCCGAGGCGCCCGCCGCGCGCATCGACCTGTCGCGCGTCGCGCCGGACCTGGGCGTCGAGGTGACGCGCCCGTCATTCGACGCGAGCGTGGAGCGCTTGATCGACAAGGTCGAGACCACCGTGGGCCAGTTGCTGCGCGATGCGGGCGTATCGACGGCGGATGTGGACACCGTGTTTTTCACCGGCGGCTCCAGCCGCGTGCCGCGCCTGCGCGAAAGCGTGTCCCGGCTGGTGCCCGATGCGCGCAGCGTGGAAGGCGACCTGTTCGGCAGCATCGGCGCGGGTCTTGCACTGGACGCCGCGCGCAAGTTCGGCTGACCAGCCGCCGGCGGGGCGATGGTAAGCTGCCAGGCGTGCCGGCAACGGCCCGCCGCCCCTTCCAGTCCCTGATCCAGACGTCCTCATGACCCGACCCGCCGATACCCATCTCGTCGAAACACTGCTCAAAAGCGAGGCGCCGTACGACGGCAGCTTCCTGAAGATTCGCCGCGACACCGTCAGCCTGCCCAACGGCCACACGGGCATCCGCGAATACGTGGTGCACCCGGGCGCGGTGGTGGTGATTCCGCTGCTCGACGACGGCACCGTCCTGCTCGAGCGCCAGTTCCGGTATCCCATCGGCCGCGTGATGACGGAGTTTCCGGCAGGCAAGCTGGATCCGGGCGAGGACCCGCTGGTGTGCGCCAAGCGCGAATTGCTGGAGGAAACGGGCTATACCGCCGGCCAGTGGGCCCACGCGGGCGCCTTGCACCTGGCTATCGCCTACTCCACCGAAATCATTCATATCTTCTTTGCCCGCGGCCTGCGGGCCGGCGAGCGCCAGCTCGATCAGGACGAATTCCTGGACGTCATCAGCAAACGCCCCGAGGAGGTGCTTGCGGCTTGCAGCCAGGGCGAGGTTACCGACGCCAAGACGTTGACCTGCGTGCTGTGGATGCAGAACGTGCTGTCCGGCGCCTGGAAGCTGGACTGGCAGGACAACGTCGCCTGAGGGCGTGCCTGACACCGATGTGCTCGCACCCGGTTCTTGTCCAGCCCTCGGGCCTGCGCTTTGACGCGCCGGCAGGCACGTCCGTGCTGCTGGCGGCGCAGGCGGCGGGCATCAAGCTGCCCAGTTCGTGCCGCAATGGCACCTGCCGCGCCTGCATGTGCCTGATGCTCGAGGGATCGGTCGTGTACGGTATCGAATGGCCCGGCCTGTCGCGCGACGAAAAGGAAGAGGGCTGGATCCTGCCCTGCGTGGCGCAGGCGACGTCGGCGCTGGAAATCCAGGCGCCCGGCGCCGCGTTGATCGAGACGCCGCCGGCCGCCGTTCGCCCGCTTACCGGCGCCAGGCGCTGACCGCGCCGAGAGGCAGCAGGGCCGCGGCCATCCCCGCGGCCATCCCCACTACCATCCCCAAAAAGGGCGCGGCACCCAGCGCCTGCGCCGTCTGGACGCCCAGGCGCGCGCCCAGCACCATTCCGATGGTCATGAGGACCAGGCAGACCACGCGGCTTGCCAGCGGCGTGTTGCCGCCTGGCAGGCGGGACCAAGGCAGCAGCGCCGCCAGCGCCATCGCGACAGAGCTGGCCGGCATCAGCACCACGTGCCACCACGCCAGTTGCGCCAGCGTTCCCGGCGCGCCGCATTCGCTGGCCAGCAATGCGGCGGGCGTGCGCCACGTGTCCACCAGAAGGCCGGCGCCCATGGCCGCCAGGCAGGCCAGCCACAGACCCGCCATGCCCGCCATGCCCGCCATGGACGGCGGCTTAGCCGTGGCCGTGGCAGGCGTGGCGCGGGGCGTCGCCGTATCGGTCATGGTGGCGCACCCAGTCGCGTACGTCGAAATACGGGCCGTGTTCGTTGCGGCCCAGCGGCGCGATGTCCAGGTAGTTGTAGGCACCCGCCAGGCGCTCCACGCCGCGTTCAAACGCCGAGTAGGTGTGGAAGATTTCCCCGTCGGGATCACGGAAGAACGCGCTGGCTCCCGGGCGTTCCTCGACCGCGCCGTCCGCCTGCGGCACGGACGCTTCGAAGTCGAAATTGAAGCCGCTACCCGCTGACGAATACCAGTCAAACTGCCAGCCCATGCGGGCCTGGAAGGCGGCCAGCGGGGCATATGGTGCGCGCGAGACGGCCACGACTGTCACGTCGTGGTGCCGCAGGTGCATGAGCGCGCTGTCCAGGTGATCGGCCAGGAGCGAGCAGCCCACGCACCCGTCCTCCCAGTCCGGACTGAACATGAAGTGATAGACGATGAGCTGGCGCCTGCCATGGAACAGGGCATCCAGGCCTTGCATGCCGTGCGCGCCTTCAAATGTGTAGGGCTTGTCCACCCGGACCCACGGCAGCGCCATGCGGTCGCGTGCCAGGGCGTCTGAGGCGTGGGTCAGTTCCTTCTCGCGCCGTAGCAGCGCCTCGCGCGCAATGGTCCATTCGGGGCGGGATACGACGGGATGATCGGTTTGCATCGTGCGTCTCCTTTGCGTGCCGGGCCCTTTGACCCGGGGTCAATGACAGATCGGGGGGTGCAGATCGGGTGTTCAGCTTCAGGCACGGCAGGCTCAAGCCTTGCCGGCCAGATGATCCGCCAGCCGGTCCATGGCGCCGGACCAGCCGTCCTCGTGGCCGTTGCGGGTCGCCTCGTCCACGAATGGCGTCTGCAGGAAGGCAAGCTCGGTGCCCCCGTCCGCCGCGGTGAAGTCCAACGTGATCAGGGAGGTTTCCTGAGGCGTGTCGCGCCACGCCCAGGTGAACACCAGCCGGCGATGAGGCGCGACTTCCTGGTAGCGGCCGCTGGCGTGGTGTTCCCCGCCGTCTGCGGTGATGAAGCCGACCTGATACGCCCCTCCCACGCGCACGTCGGTCTCGGCCAGCAGCACGCGTTGCGTGCCCGCCGGGCCGAACCAGCGCATCAGCGCTTGCGGGTCGGTCCAGGCTCGCCAGACGCGTTCGACGGGGGCGTCGAAGCGTCGCTGGAGCCGCAGCTCGAGGGGGGAGATTCGGTTTTCCATGGATGGATTTCCTCTTCGTGATAGAGATATCGCGCCAGCGAATCCAGCTGCCCGGTCCAGAACCGTTCGTAGCGCGCCAGCCAGCCCGCGGCGGCGCGCATGGGTTCGGGAGACAGCGTGCAGCTCACCACCCGCCCGTCCTTGGCGCGCGCGATAAGGCCGGCGTCTTCCAGCACCCGCAGATGCTTCATGAAGGCGGGCAGGGACATGGCGTGAGGCCGGGCCAGCGTGCTGACCGAGGCCGAGCCCTGTTCCAGGTCCGCCAGCACCCGGCGGCGTGTGCCATCCGCCAGCGCGGAGAAGATGGCATCGAGAGCGTCATCATTTAACTTAACCATAAGGTTAAGGTTTAGGCCTGCCGCGAACGCGTGTCAAGCCGGATGGCTTGGGAATTTCCCTAGGGGTGAGACGCGCTTACTTGCCGCGCGGTTTGATGATGTCGCAGGCCGCGGCAGTGCTGCTGGCCCGGGCGTCGCCGCCCAGGAGCGCCCGCACGCCGCAGATCGACCCGAACATGCGCTTGCCGTCGTGGCCCACACCGCCGACCTCGAAGGCGGTGTGACGCAGGGGAACGGGTTTGGCGCCGCGGGCGGCCAGCAGGTATTCGTACTGGACATATCCCGTGCCGCGCGCCAGCCGCGTGGCGCCCTGGGCCTCGGCGCCGCAGGCCTTGTCCAGCAGCCGGTGCTCGGGATTGTTGTCCGCGCCGCCCAGCAGGTAGACCACATCGCGCGACGCGTAGCGCACGAAGAGGCGGGAATCATCGGATTCGCGGGCGTAAGGGGGCAGCTTGTCGGTGCCGTACTTGTACTGGTTGTAGGTGGGGCAGATACCGCGCTCGTAGGGCGCGTAGCCCTTGCCGTCGGCGCGTGGCCGCTCGTTGGTCAGGTACAGATAGGAAGACGGGTTGGCGACGACGTAGCGCATAGCCAGGCCGTCGCGGCGCAATACCCCATCCACGTTGTTCAGCACCGCATACCGGTGCACC
>CBHWAL010000245.1:0-7200 GCA_966111495.1 uncultured Achromobacter sp.
ACACGCTCTTCGTCACCACCAACACCTCGCACTCGGCCGCGCCCTGGCTGATGAAGAACGTGCCGTATGACCCGGTCAGGGATTTCACCCCGATCGCGCGCGGCGGCAACCTGCCCTTCATCCTGGTCGTGAACCCGAAGCGTCCCTGGAAGACCGTGGGCGACCTGGTGGCCGACGCCAAGAAGAACCCGGGCCGCATCACCTACGCCAGCGGCAACAGCACCGGCATCGTCGCGGGCGCCACGCTGGCCAACCGCGCCAAGATCGACATCCTGCACGTGCCCTATAAAGGCACGCCGCAGAGCCTGACCGATGTGGTCGGCGGACAGGTGGACTTCATGTTCACGGACCTGACCTCTGGCTTGCCGTTCGTGCAATCGGGCCAGCTGCGCGCCCTGGCCGTATCCACCGCCGAGCGCAGCGCCATCGTGCCCGACCTGCCTTCGATGGCCGAAGCGGGCGTGCAGGACTTCGACCTGAACTCGTGGAACGGCTACTTTGGTCCGGCCGGCATGCCGCCCGAGATCGTGGCCAAGCTGAACGCGGCCATCAACCAGATCGTGGCAAAGCCCGACGTGAAGAAGCGCCTGGCGGCACTGGGGTTCGACGCCTTCTCGAGCACGCCCGAGGCCTTCACCCAGTTCGTCGGCGAACAGCGCGACCTGTGGGGCAAGCTGATCCGTGACGCAGGGATCGAGCAGCAATGATCGACCAGCCCCTGCCCGACACGCCGGTTGCCGGACCGCTGGCCGGCGTGCGCATCCTGGACCTCAGTTCGGTGGTGATGGGGCCGTACGCGACCCAGGTTCTGGCGGACCTGGGCGCGGACGTCATCAAGGTGGAGTCGCCGGCGGGGGACAACATGCGGGCCGTCGGCCCAATGCGCAACCCGGGCATGGGGCACCTCTACCTGCACCTGAACCGCAACAAGCGCTCGATCGTGCTGGACCTGAAGACCCCCGAGGGGCTGGAGGCCTGCCTGAAACTGGCCGAAAGCTGCGACGCCCTGCTCTACAACATCCGCCCCCAGGCGATGGCGCGGCTTGGCTTGTCGTACGAAACGGTGACGGCGCGCAACCCGCGCATCGTCTATGTGGGCGCCTATGGGTTTGGCGAAGCCGGCCCCTACGCCGGCCGCCCCGCCTACGACGACCTGATCCAGGGGCAGACCGGCATTGCCGCGCTGTCCGCGCAGCAAAGCGGCGACGTGCCGCGCTACGCGCCGCTGACGCTGGCGGACCGGGCGGTGGGTCTGCACGTCGGCATTGCGCTGGTGTCCGCGGTGCTGAGCGCCCGCGCGCTCGGGCGCGGGCAGCCGGTGGAGATTCCCATGTTCGAGGGCATGGCGCACCTGGTGCTGGGCGACCACCTGGGCGGCGCGACCTTCGAGCCGCCGATGGGCCCCACCGGGTACGCGCGCCTCCTGGCGCCGCATCGCCGTCCGTACGCCACGTCGGACGGGTACATCTGCCTGCTGATCTACAACGACAAGCACTGGCGCAATTTCTTTGACCTGATCGGCCGGCCCGAGCTGTCGCAAGACCCGCGCTTCTGCACACATGGCGCGCGCGCCGCGCACATCAGCGAGGTCTATGCCTTCGTGGCCGAGGTGATCGCCACCCGCCCCAGCGATGACTGGCTGCGGGAACTGGCGCGCGCCGACATTCCGGCCTCGCAGCTCTACACCATCGACGGTCTGATCAAGGACGAGCACCTGACCGCGACCGGATTCATCCAGGAAATGGACCACCCCTCGGAAGGCCGCATCCGCACCACCGGGACGGTGGGCCTCTATGCGGGCACGCCGACCTCGATACGGGGCCCTGCACCAAGGCTGGGCGAGCACAGCCGCGAGGTGCTGGCCGAGGCGGGCTACGGACAGGAACAGATCGACGCCATGCTTGCCCGTGGCATTACCCAGGACGGAAACAAAGATGGACTTTGAATTCACCCCCGAGCAACTGGCGCTGCGCGACGCGGTGTCCCGCATCTGCGACCGCTATCCCGACGAATACTGGCTGGAACGGGACCGCGAGGGCGGCTTTCCCGAACCCCTGCACGCCGACCTGGCGCGTGATGGATGGCTGGGCATTGCCATGCCGCAGGAGTACGGCGGCGCGGGCCTGGGCATGACCGAAGCCGCGCTGATGATGCAGACCATCGCGGCGTCTGGCGCCGGCTTCACGGGCGCCTCTGCCGTTCACATGAACATCTTCGGGCTGAATCCGGTGGTGGTGTTCGGCAGCGACGAGCAGCGCGGCCGATGGCTAGAACCGCTGATTGCCGGGCGCGAGAAGGCCTGCTTTGCGGTCACCGAGCCCGATGCCGGGCTCGACACGACCAAGCTGAGCACCCGCGCCGTGCGCCAGGGCGACGAGTATGTCGTGCATGGTCGCAAGATCTGGATCTCGACGGCGCAGGTGGCCAGCAAGATGCTGCTGCTGGCGCGCACCACCCCGCTTTCCGAAGTGGAAAAGCCCACGCAGGGCCTGTCGCTCTTTTATACCGATCTGGACCGCGAAAAGATCGAGGTGCGCGAGATCGAGAAAATGGGCCGCAAGGCGGTGGACTCGAACATGCTGTTCATCGACGGCCTGCGGATTCCGGTGGCCGACCGTATCGGCGAGGAAGGCCGCGGCTTTGAATACATCCTGCACGGCCTGAACCCCGAGCGCATTCTGATCGCCGCCGAAGCGGTGGGGATCGGCCGCGCGGCGCTGGACCGGGCCGTCAAGTATGCCGGCGAGCGCACCGTGTTTGGCCGCCCCATCGGCAAGAACCAGGGCATCCAGCATCCGCTCGCCCAGGCCTGGATGCAACTCGAAGCGGCGGACCTGATGGTGTTCAAGGCAGCGAGCCTGTACGACGCGGGCAAGCCCTGCGGCCCCGCCGCCAATTCGGCCAAGTACCTGGCTGCCGAGGCTGGCTACAACGCCTGCCAGACGGCGGTGATGACGTTGGGCGGCATGGGGTATGCCAAGGAGTACCACGTGGAGCGGCTGCTGCGCGAAAGCTTCATTCCCCGCATCGCGCCGGTCAGCCCGCAGCTCATCATGTGCTTCATTGCCGAAAAGGTGCTGGGCCTGCCCAAGTCGTACTAGAAGGACGTTGGCGGCAGGCGCGGGTCAGGCCTGCTGCTCCAGCCCCGTGCAGGCAGCCCGCAGGATGCGGGCGTAGGTTTCCTGCTCGGGTTCGATCCGGTAGATCGGGCCGCCGACCGAAATGGCGTAGTGCTCGCCGGACAGCGTGACCGGCCAGGCAATCGCGCCGACGTCGGCGATGGACTCTCCGCTGTTCATGAACCACCCCCGCTGCCGCGCGGCTTCCAGGTCCGCCAGCAGGGCCTCGCGGGTGACGAGGGTGCGGTCGTTGTAGCGCGTCATGGGAATGTTCGCCAGCAAGGCGTCGCGCGCAGGCTCGTCCAGCAGCGAGAGCAGCGCTTTTCCCAGCGAATTGGCGTGAACATCCTTGAACTCGCCTGCAACGGGCGCGTATCGGATGGTATGCGGCGAATCCAGCACATCCAGATAGACGACTCGTCCGTCCGGCGACAGCTTGGCGAAGACGACGGTTTCTCGCGTGGCGTCCCGTAATTCGACAAGACTGGGATAGACGCGGTCCAGAACGGGATCGGCCCGCGCGATGCGCTGGGCCATGGCGAGCAGGCGGCCCGTGGGGTAATAGCCCTGGCGCCGGCCCGTTTCATACAGATAGCCGAGGCTGGTGAGCGTGCGGATCAGCGCCAGGCAACTGGAAACCGGCACGTCCAGCAGGCGGGCCAGCTCCGACAGGGGCAGCGCGCGTTTCTCGCGGGCGTAGGTTTCGATGATTTCGATCACTCGCAACGCCGTCTTGACACTCATCGCCCGATCCAAACTCTTAGCACGTGAACCATCCATATGCGCGGGGCTAAAGTTCCCTGCGAGGGTGCCGTTATGGTAACTGAGAATTTCCTGAAAACAGCGCGTTCTCCGAGACGCCCCCCTCGCCGTTGGAGTGATCATGGCCGTAACCCCGTTAGCCCCCGCAGCGTTCGCGTCGTTACCGGTTTCGACCGTTATCGCCACGCCGGACCCATCCGCCACCGCCACGCCCGCACCGGCCAGCGCCAACAGCAGCGCCTCCGGCGGCGCCACGTCCGACCAGGCAAATGCGCAGAAGTTGCCGCTCGACAAAGCGCTGGATGAGATCAATGACCAGATGAAGGCCTGGTCGACCCAGCTTCAGTTTGAAATCGACCCGAACGTGCACCAGGTCGTGGTGTCGGTGATCGACGCGGAATCGGGCGATGTCCTGCGCACCATTCCGAGCGAAACGGTGCTGAAGATTGCCAAGATGATCGTGAACATGCAGGGGAACGGTATCAAGACGTCGGCGTGATCCGGCACTTAAAACACCGTTCGCCAAGATTGACGCGCGGCCCGGTGAGAGAAGCGCCGAATTAGGCCCGCCTTATGCCTTTACCCGGCCGATCGCCGGGATCACATTTTTGTCAGAATTGCATCGCTAGGAAGGAATTTCACATGGCCACCATCACCAATCTCGGCGCGAATTCAGGCTTGCCCCTGGAGGATATCCTCACGAAGCTGCAAGCCGCCGAGGAAAAGAAGCTGCAGCAGTACACCGTACGGCAGACCAGCTTCGAAACCCGCGTTACGGCATACGGCCAACTCAAGAGCGCCGTGGAAGCCGTGCAGAAGGCTGCCGCCGCACTGGGCAAGCCCGAGACGCTGGGCGCCGTGAAAGGCAGCGTGACCGGCGGTGACGCCCTGACCGCGACCGTGGCCGCCGAAGGCGCCGTGGCCGGCGAGTACACGATCAACGTGAAGACGGTTGCCACTTC
The DNA here is from genome assembly GCA_966111495.1 of uncultured Achromobacter sp. Classification (GTDB taxonomy): domain Bacteria; phylum Pseudomonadota; class Gammaproteobacteria; order Burkholderiales; family Burkholderiaceae_B; genus Achromobacter. The sequence continues at coordinate 4,844 of CBHWAL010000245.1, forward strand.
CCAGACGCTGCAATCGGGCGCAGTCGCCGACCGCAAGGCGTCCAATGGCGCCACGGGTTCGTTCGAAATCGAACTGGCCGACGGCACCAAGAAGACCGTCGATCTGAAGGACGACACCTCGCTGAACGGCATCGTCAAGGCGGTCAACGCCGACGACACGCTGGGCGTGCGCGCCACCGTCATCACCGACGGCGACGGTAAGAGCTACCTGATGATGACGGCCAAGGAGACCGGCGTTAAGGCCTCGGTCAAGTCCATCACGGTGACCGGCGACCAGTCGCTCAAGGACGTCCTGTCCTATAGCAGCACCGATCCCGCCAATAGCAAAATGACGGCCACCGCCGCCGTCGATGCCGAAATCGACATCAACGGCATCACGATCAAGAGCGGCACGAACAACATTTCGACTGCCATCGACGGCGTCACGCTGAACCTGTCGTCGAAGACGGAAGTGGGCAAGCCGATCACGCTGAAGCTGGAAAGCGATCCCTCGGTGGCCAGCAAGGCGATCCAGAGCTTCGTGACCGCCTACAACACGCTGCAGACGACGATCAAGAACCTGACGGCTTTCGACGCCGCCGCAGCCACCAACCAGCCGCTGACCGGCGACGGCACGACGCGCGCGATCCAGTCGTCGCTTGCCAGCGCGCTGCAGTTCGTGACGGGCGAAGGCACGATGCGTTCGCTGGCCGACCTGGGCATCACGACCAACCCGCAGACGCGCCAGCTCACGCTGGACCAGACCAAGCTGGACAAGGCCCTGGCCGCCAACGGCGCCGACGTCGCGCGCATGTTGACCGGCGAAAACGGTCTGGCCGCGAATTTCGACAAGGCCACCAAGGACATCCTGAGCGACACCGGTTCGATCAAGACCAAGACCGACGGTCTGGCCAAGTCGATCGCCAACGTGAAGGACCAGTACACGCGCGCCAAGGCCGCCGGCGAAGCGTCGCTGGAACTCATGCGCGCGCAGTTCGTCCAACTGGACAAATTCGTTGCGCAGCAGTCGGTCACGGCCAACTACCTGACCCAGCAGTTCGCGGCCATGAACAAGTCGTCGAAGTGATAACCGAGAAGATGCATTAAATGACGTACGCCGCGCGCCGCCCCACAGGCTCATACTCTGTCCGCTCCTACGCCGATATCGGCCTGGAGACCCAAGTGATGAGCGCCACACCGGAAAGGCTGATCACCCTGCTTTATCAGGGTGCGCGCGCGGCAATCGGACAGGCGCGCCTGCACTTGCAGGAAGGGCGCGTCGCCGAGCGCGGCACGGCCATCACCAAGGCGATCAAGATTGTCGACGAAGGCCTGAAGATGGGCCTGAACATGGAAGCCGGCGGCGATATCGCCGCCACCCTGAGCCGGTTGTACGATTACATCGTCCGCACCCTGCTCATGGCGAACCTGAAGGCCGATGTCGAGCAGCTCGACATCGCGGACCGCCTGCTGGCGGATCTGGCCGACGCCTGGCAGACCTCCATCGATCGGCCTGCCCCGGGCGCACCGCTTTGATGGCCCCTACAACGACTATTGCCAGCATCGCTCGCCCGAGATTTCTATGACGTCCCTCACCCAGTACTCCGCCATCCTGGAACAGTATCAGGAGATCGCCATATCAACGGGCGAGATGTTGACGGCCGCCCAGGCCGGCGACTGGGACACCGCGCTCGTGCACGGCCAGCTCTACTGTGAGCAGGTCGAGCGCCTGCGCCATGCCGAGCGCGCCAGCCCCCTGGACGAAACCGGCCGCAGCATGAAGTACGACCTTCTCGTGCGCATTCTTGAAAACGATGCCATGACGCGTGACCTGGCGCTGCCCCAACTGGCACGGCTGGGCGAATTGCTGGGACGCATGAAGCGCCAGCAGACCCTGCTGTCGGCCTACGGCAACCAGGCGTCTGAGCAATGAGCATCGGTCCCGCCGCGCTTGGCAACGTCCTGGTGCAGCGGTTGGACGCCGTGCTGGGCACGACGATGTCCGCCGCGAACGCCAACCAGATTTCGGGCGCGCGGCCCGACGCGGTCAGCCAGCCTGGCAGCCCGGAGAAAGCCGGGCCCTCTGACGGCTCGGCCCGCGATACCCGGCAAGGCATACAAACTGGCGGCGCCCGAGGCGACCGCCAGAATACTGTTGTCGACCCCAAAACCGCCGCCGCGCTGGCGCTGGCCGCGCGCGGCCTTGTCACCAGCAGCGACACCACCGCCTCGGCGCCGACCACGCTGGGCACGACCGCACGCACCATCCTCGCCCTGCTCGCCCAATACCCCGAAGCGGCCCCGGCCGTGCAGGGGCGCGCACCGCTCTGGAGCGCCGACGCGCAGGGCGGACAGCAACCCGGCGGCGCCGCGCCAGG
>CBHWAL010000246.1:0-7169 GCA_966111495.1 uncultured Achromobacter sp.
ATCGCGGTCCCCTCGCGGCGTCTGGCGGGCGCCAGCCGGGTCATCGTGGTGGATATCGTGGATCAGACGCTGGCGGCGTGCGCGCGGGTGGGCGCGTCGCAAACCATCAATGCGGCCACAGACCCGGCCGCGCTGGACGCGCTGGCCGCGGGCAAGGGCACGGTGGATGTGTGCTTCGAGGCGTCGGGCAGCTATGCCGGGCTGGCAAGCTGCCTGCGCGCGGCGCGTCCACGTGGCGTCGTCGTGACGGTGGGGACGCTGTCTGGCAGCAGCGCGGATTGCCCGTTCAACCAGATCATGGTCAAGAGCCTGTCGTGCGTCGGCAGCTTCCGCTTTGTGGACGAATACGCAATGGCTGTCGATTGCCTGGCCCGCGGCCTGGTGGACGTGTCGCCGCTGCTGACGGCCGCGGTGCCCGTTGCGCGCGTGCATGACGCCTTTGCGCTGGCGGGTGATCGCAACCAGGCAATGAAAGTGATGGTGACGTTCTGATCCTGCGGCCGCGCAATGCGGCCGTCCCTCTCCTGTAGCCGGAAGTCCAAGATGAAGATTACGAATGCACGCGTGATTGTCTGTTCTCCGGGCCGCAACTTCGTGACCCTGAAGATCGAAACCGACCAGGGCCTGACCGGCATTGGCGATGCGACGCTGAATGGGCGCGAACTGGCGGTGGCCGCCTACCTGACCGAACACGTCATCCCCTGCCTGATCGGGCGCGACGCGCATCAGATCGAGGATATCTGGCAGTACCTGTACAAGGGCGCGTACTGGCGGCGCGGCCCCGTCACGATGACCGCCATCGCTGGCGTGGACACCGCGCTGTGGGACCTGAAGGCCAAGGCCGCCGGCCTGCCGCTGTACCAGCTGCTGGGGGGCAAGAGCCGCAGCGGCGTGATGGTGTATGGCCACGCCAACGGCTCGGACATCGAGCACACCGTGAACGAAGTGCTGCGCTACGCCGACATGGGTTATCGCGCCATCCGCGCGCAGAGCGGCGTGCCGGGATTGGAAAAGGTGTACGGCGTGGGGCGCGGCACGCTGTTCTACGAGCCCGCCGACGCGGACCTGCCCAGCGAGCACGACTGGTCCACCGAAAAATACCTGCGCCACGCGCCGCAATTGTTCGAACGCATCCGCGACAAGCTGGGCTTCGAACACCATCTGCTGCACGACGTGCATCACCGCCTGACGCCCATCGAGGCGGCGAGGCTGGGAAAATCGCTGGAGCCCTACAGCCTCTTCTGGATGGAAGACGCCACGCCCGCCGAGAACCAGGAGGCCTTCCGGCTGATCCGCCAGCACACCACCACGCCGCTGGCGGTGGGCGAAGTCTTCAACACCATCTGGGACTGCAAGGACCTGGTGCAGAACCAGCTCATCGACTACATCCGCACCACGGTTGTTCACGCCGGCGGCATCACGCACCTGCGGCGCATTGCCGACATGGCGTCGCTCTATCAGGTGCGCACCGGCTGCCATGGCGCCACGGACCTGTCGCCGGTCTGCATGGGCGCGGCGCTGCACTTCGACCTGTGGGTGCCGAACTTCGGCATTCAGGAGTACATGCGGCACACCGATGAGACCGATGCCGTGTTTCCCCATTCCTATACGTTCGAGCAGGGCATGCTGTATCCGGGCGAGGCGCCCGGCCATGGTGTCGACATCGACGAGAAACTGGCGGCGCGATATCCGTATCAGCGCGCCTATCTGCCCGTGAACCGGCTGCAGCACGACGGCACGCTATGGAACTGGTAGGCGATGGCGGCCGGCTGAACGCGGCCTTGCTGGACGGCCTGCCTGCGCAGGTGGCGCGGCCGGGATATGACCGGGCCGCGCTCGGCATCGGCATCGTGCATCTGGGCCTGGGCGCGTTCGCGCGTGCGCATCTGGCGGCGGTGAACGACGCGGCCATGCGCGCTGGGGCTGGGCCGGATTGGGGCATTTGCGGCGTATCGCTGCGCCACGCCGACACGCGCGATGCGCTGGCGCCGCAGGATGGCTTGTATGCGTTGGCGCTGCGCGATGCCGATGGCAGCGGGGCGTTGCGGCAACGCTTGCGGGTCATCGGCTGCCTGCTTGAAACGCGGGTGGCGCCCGAGGATCCGCAAGCCGTGCTGGCGCGTATCGCCGCGCCCGCCACGCGCATCGTCAGCATCACGGTCACCGAGAAGGGCTATTGCCACGATCCCGCCAGCGGCAGGCTGAATCTGGATCATCCCGATATCGTGCATGACCTTGCAAACCCGGCGGCGCCGCGCGGCGTCATCGGGTTTGTGGTGCACGGCCTGCAGCGCCGCCGCGTGGCGGGCCTGCCGGCGGTCACCGTCATGTCGTTGGACAACCTGCCGGCCAATGGCCGCCTGCTGCGGTCGCTGGTGCTCACGTTCGCGGCGCGCGTCGACCCCGCGCTGGCGGATTGGATCGCATCGGCGTGCGCGTTTCCCTGCTCGATGGTCGACCGCATCGTGCCCCGCACGACGGACGCGGACCGTCAGGAGATCGCTGCGGCGCTGGGCATGCGGGACGCGTGGCCAGTGGTGGCCGAGCCGTATCTTGAATGGGTTGTCGAGGATCGTTTTGCGGCGGGCCGGCCCGATTGGACGGCGGGCGGTGCGCGCTTCGTGGCGGACGCCGCGCCGTTCGAGGCGCTGAAACTGCGCATGGTCAACGGTGCGCATTCCGCACTGGCGTATCTGTCGGTTTTGGCGGGGTGGTCCACCGTGGACGCGGCGATGGCGCAGCCCGGCATGCGGCGGTTCCTGGGCGAGCTGATGCGTCAGGAAATCGAACCGACGCTGCCGCCGCTGCCGGGCCTGGATGTTGAGCAGTACCGGCAGAGGCTGTTGCTGCGATTCGCCAATCCGGCGCTCAGGCACCAGACGCGGCAGATTGCGATGGATGGCTCGCAGAAGCTGCCGCAGCGGCTGCTGGGCACCGTGCGCGACCGGCTGGCGGCGGATGCGCCGATCCCGGATCTTGCATTGGCGGTGGCCGGGTGGCTTCTTTTCCTGCGTGGGCGGGACGAGGCCGGGCGCGTCTACGAGATTCAGGATCCGATGGCCGACGCGCTGGCGCATCGGTATGAACAGGCCGAACGGGCGGCGCGGCAGGCGGGCGAGGGGCCCGCCGCGATGCTGGCGTGGGCAGGCGTCATGACGGGGTTTGAGCCGGTGTTCGGTGACCTCGGCCAGGAGCCGCGGTTCGTGCGGGTGGTGGGCGCGGCTGCGCAGTTGTTGCGCAGCCTGGGTGTGGCGCGCGCCTTGTCCGCGATGTATCGGGCGTCGGCGGGCTGATTCAGCCCGGCTTTCTCACCACGATCGTCGCCGTGTCGCTGGTGAAGGAGCCGTCCTCGCGCACGTCGAAATGCGCGCGCACGACGTCCGGCGCGATGCCGAACATATGTCGCAGCGCCGCCACCAGCGTGTCGGGCGTGCGCATCCGCGTGACCCACGACTGGAATTCCAGCGGCAGGCGGCGCGGGGCCAGTTCCTGCAGCGTGAAGCCGGCCTCGGTCAGCATGCGGGTCCATTCGGCCACCGAGTAATCGCGCACGTGCGAGGTGTCGCGCAGCACTTCGATGGTCTGCAGCCAGGTGTCGAGCAGCGGTTCACCCGGCGACACCACGTCGGCGAACACGGCGATGCCGCCCGGCTTGAGCACGCGGAAGGCTTCGCGCAGACCGCGGCCGGCGTCCTGCCAGTGGTGCGTGGAATAGCGCGACATCACCAGGTCGAATTCGCCGTCGCCGAACGGCAGGTATTCGGCCTTGCCCTGACAGGTGACCAGGTTGGCGAGCCCGCGCTTGGCGGCTTCGGCGGCGACCACGTCGAGCATCTGCTGCGACAGGTCGTAGGCGGTCACGTGCGCAACCTTGGGCGCCACGTGAAAGCTCACGTGCCCGCCGCCACAGCCCAAGTCCAGCACGCGTGCGTCCGGGTGCTGGCCGGCGATCGCGGCCATCTGCAGCAGGTCTTCGCCCTGGGCGTGGACGGCGCTGGTCAGATAGGCGGCGGCGCGGGGGCTGAATTGGCGGTCGACGGCGGCGTCGTGCGAGCTGGCGGTCATGAAAGGTCCTTGTGTCGGGAAGGCGGTGGCGAGTGTCGCAGGAATGCTGCCGGGGATCTTGTCTGGATCGTGGCCGGCATTTTTAACAGGGTGCAGGCGCTAAGATAGGCGGGCCCGTATACACGTACAAGCCCATTACTCATCCTGGTATGACCACTTCCCCCCAGCCTGTCACCCCCGGCCATGAAGGCTCCCACCTGCGCCGCCACGCGCTGGGCGAATTCGTGCGCAGCGCGCGGTCGCGCATCACCCCGCAGATGGCGGGCCTGCCCGAGGGATCGCGCCGCCGCACGCCCGGTCTGCGGCGCGAAGAGGTGGCGCAGCTCTGCGGCATCAGCGTCACCTGGTACACGTGGATCGAGCAGGGGCGCGAGGTCTCGGTGTCGCCATCGGTGTGGTCGCGCATTGCCGGCGTGCTGCAACTGGCGCGGGCGGAACGCGCGTACCTCTTCGACCTTGCCGATTGCGCCGACCCGCAGCACGCCCGCGACGACGCCGGTGGCGCGCCGGGCCCGCTGCAGGAATGCGTGAACGCGATCAACGCGCCCGCCTATGTGCTGGACCGCGCCTGGAACGTTCTGGCCTGCAACGCGCCGCTGGTCGACCTGTTCGACCACTGGCCCGAGCGCGATCCCGAGCCCAACCTTCTGCGCTACATCTTCCTGGACCCCGCCGCGCGCGAGCTGGTGGTCGACTGGGACCAACGCGCCCGCCGCGTGGTGGCCGAATTCCGCGCCGACGCAGGCGCGCACCTGGACGAACCGGCGGTGCTCGCGCTGCTGGACAGTCTGAGCCGGCAAAGCGTGGTCTTCTCGCACTGGTGGACGCGGCACGCGGTGGTCGAACGCGAAGGCGGCCTGCGCGAATTCCAACACCCGCGCCGCGGCAAGCTGGCGTACCAGCAGATCACGTTCCGCCTGGCGACGCACCCGGATCTGAAGCTGGTGATGCTGCTGAGCGGGGCGGGTGTCTGACACCGGAATGGGACGGCGTCGTGGATTGACCGATGTCTGACAGCTGAGAGGAACGGCATCTTAGATTGACCGGTGTCTGACACCCGTGGGAGATGGCCGTGGGTTTGTTGCTGCGCCGCAGGGGTGTCAGACACCTGCATTGGCGTGAGCGTGACCGATGTTTTTGACCAAGGCGCGACGGTGCTGCCGCTTGGGCGGTGTCTGACACCCTGGAGCGCCGGTCGTGGGTTTGGCGCAGTGTTGGCAGGGTGTCTGACACCGCTCAAGCCTACACCGGCCAACCCGCCCAATCGTTACGCCGCGTTTTCCCCGCCGAACAGGCTGTCCTGCATCCCGGCATCCACCAGTCCCTGCAGCAGCCTCTTGACCGGCGCGGGCAGCGCCATCGTCCCCAGCTTGTCCGCCGGCACCCAGCGCTCGGGCAGCGCCGGTTCGCGCAGGGCGACCGCGCGCACGGGCACCAGCCACGGGCGGATGTGCAGCCGGTAATGCGTGAATGTGTGCGCAAAGGCAGCCAGCTCGAAGCGTTGCTCCGGCTCCAGCCCCAGCGCGCGCGAGGCGCTATCGGGGTCGCCTGCCGCGTCGAACTCCGGCAGGCTCCATAGCCCGCCCCAGATGCCGGGCTCGGGGCGCTGCTGCAGCAGGAAAGCGCCTTGGTGCCGCAGCACCAACATACAGGTCTCGCGTTCTGGAATAGCCTTGCGCACCTTGGGCGTGGGCAGCTCGGCCTGGCGCCCCTCGCGGCGGGCGACGCAGGTCTCGGCCACCGGGCATCTGTCGCAGGCGGGCTTGCCGCGCGTGCAGAGCGTGGCGCCCAGATCCATCAGCCCCTGCGTGTAGGCCGCCATGTCCAGTCCGGGCGCGGCGTCCACCTGAGCATGCGCCAGCGCCCAGAGACGCTGCTCGACCTCTCGTTTGGCCGGGTCGCCCGCGATGCCGAAGTGGCGTGTGAACACGCGCTTGACGTTGCCGTCCAGAATCGGAGAGCGCTCGCCGTTCGAGAACGCGGCAATGGCCGCGGCGGTGGACCGGCCGATGCCGGGCAGCGTGGCGATGGCCTCGGCTGTGGGCGGAAAGCGGCCGTCCCAGTCGCGCACGATTTCCTGCGCGCACCGGTGCAGGTTGCGGGCACGGGCGTAGTAGCCCAGGCCGGCCCAGTACGGCATCACGTCTTCCTGCGAGGCGGCAGCCAGCGCCGCGACGTCCGGAAAGCGTTGCAGAAAGCGCTCGTAATAGGGGATGACGGTCGCCACCTGCGTCTGCTGCAGCATGATTTCAGAAAGCCAGATCCGGTAGGGATCCCGGGTGTTCTGCCAGGGAAGATCGTGGCGGCCATGCTGGCGCTGCCAGGCGACGATGCGAGGGGCGAAGTCCATGGCGGCAATTATCGCATCGCCCTATTGCCCACCCGAGGGCCAAGCGTTACAACCGAAAGGACTAACGCCAGCCGGCCCCTTTTTTTGGGGCGGCGGGCGCGGCAAGCGCGATTCCGCCCGCAGAGGCGCGAACGCATCAGGACTTCACTTTCACGGCCCTTGTTGGCCCGCGTGCGTTCTGTGGAGCGCCGCGCCGCTGGTGGGGGCATCCGATGTTGGAGTAGACATGAATGCCCCCCTTACGCCCGCCCTCCGCGCGGCGCTTGAATCCGTCCAGCTCGACGACAAATACACCCTGCAAACCGGCCGCGCGTGGATGAGCGGCATCCATGCGCTGGTGCGGCTGCCCATGATGCAGCGCGTGCGCGATGCGCAGGCGGGGTTGAACACGGCGGGATTCGTATCGGGATATCGGGGCTCGCCGCTGGGCGGCGTCGACCAGAACATGTGGAAGGCCGCCGCCCATCTGAAGGCGCATCACATCGAGTTCCAGCCGGGCATCAATGAAGACCTGGCCGCCACGGCGGTGTGGGGCTCGCAGCAGGTGAACCTCTTTCCCGGCGCGAAGTACGACGGCGTGTTCGGCATGTGGTACGGCAAGGGGCCGGGCGTGGACCGCTGCGGCGACGTCTTCAAGCATGCCAACATGGCCGGCACCAGCCGCCACGGAGGCGTGCTGGTGCTGGCCGGCGACGACCATGCGGCCAAGTCGTCCACCACCGCGCACCAGAGCGAGCACATCCTGAAAGCCTGC
>CBHWAL010000247.1:0-7156 GCA_966111495.1 uncultured Achromobacter sp.
TGTTAGATGGATTCCTCAATTGCGCTGATCCTGCTGCAAGACGGTGTCGTCAACGGCGCTATCTATGCCCTCCTGGGCATGGCTCTGGTGCTGGTTTTCGCCGTTACGCGCGTCATTTTCATTCCCCAGGGCGAGTTCGTGGCGTTCGGCGCCCTGACCCTGGCCATGCTGGTGGACGGCAAAGTGCCGGGCACCGCCTATCTGCTGCCGCTGCTGGGCCTGGTGTGCCTGGCGCTTGAACTGGTGCGCGCCGTGCGCACGCGCAGCGCCGCCGGCCTGCCCAAGACCATCGCCACCTGCGTTGTGCTGCCGCTGGCGCTGTTCTGGCTGACCAAAAGCTATACCGGTCCCGAGAACTCGCTGTGGCTGAACATGCTGCTGACGCTGTTCCTGGTGGTTCCGATGGGTCCGATGGTCTATCGCATCGTCTACCAGCCGCTCGCCGAAGCCACCGTGCTGGTGCTGTTGATCGTGTCCGTCGCCGTGCACTTCGCGCTCATGGGCCTGGCGCTCGTGTTCTTTGGCGCCGAAGGCTGGCGCACGCCGGCATTCGTGAGCGGGCAGGTCGACCTGGGCTTCATGACGTGGTCCGCGCAGAGCCTGTTCGTGGTCGCCACGTGCGCGCTGCTCATCATTGCCTTGTGGGTGTTCTTCGGCAAGACGCTGTATGGCCGCGCGCTGCGCGCCACCGCCGTCAACCGCCGCGGCGCGCGCCTGGTGGGCATCAGCACCAACATGTCGGGCTCGCTGACGTTCACGCTGGCCGTGGGCATCGGCGCCATGTCCGGCATGCTGATCGCGCCCATCACCACGGTCTATTACGACACGGGCTTCCTCATCGGCCTGAAGGGCTTTGTCGGCGCCATCATCGGCGGTCTGGCCAGCTATCCCATCGCCGCGGCCGGCTCGCTGCTGGTCGGCGTGCTGGAATCCTTCTCGTCGTTCTGGGCCAGCGCATACAAGGAAGTGATCGTCTTTACCTTGATCATCCCGGTTCTGGTCTGGCGTTCGTTCAGCACCCATCACGCGGACGAAGAGGAATAACAGCCATGAACCGCATTTTGCTTGCCGTTTTTCTCGTCGTCCTGGCGGGCCTGCCGATGGTGTCGGCCACGCCTGAATTCTGGGTGACGCAACTGAACTACATCGGCCTGGCCAGCCTGGTCGTGCTGGGCCTCGTGCTGCTGACCGGCGTCGGCGGCCTGACGTCCTTCGGCCAGGCGGCGTTCGTCGGCCTGGGCGCCTACACCACCGCCTACCTGACGACACAGTACGACGTGTCGCCCTGGCTGGCGCTGCCCGCTGGCCTGATCCTGACCGCCGTCGTGGCGTACCTGCTGGGCGCGATCACGCTGCGCCTGTCGGGCCACTACCTGCCGCTGGGCACCATCGCCTGGGGCCTGTCGCTGTATTACCTGTTCGGCAATATCGACTGGCTGGGCAAGCACGACGGCATCGCGGGCATCGAGCCCATCAGCATCTTCGGCATGTCGCTGGCCAACGGCCGCCACATCTATTACCTGATCTGGGTCTGCGTCCTCTTGGCGCTGTGGGCCACGCGCAACCTGCTCAACTCGCGTCCTGGCCGCGCCATCCGTGCGCTCAAGAGCGGGGCGGGCATGGCCGAGTCCATGGGCGTCAACACGGCTGCCTACAAGATCGTGATCTTCGTGTGGGCGGCCCTGCTGGCCTGCGTGTCGGGCTGGCTGTATGCGCACATGCAGCGCGCCGTCAGCCCCAGCCCGTTCGGCCTGAACTACGGCATCGAGTACCTGTTCATGGCGGTGGTCGGCGGTGCCGGCTATGTGTGGGGCGCCTTGCTGGGCTCCAGCGTCATCCTGGTGCTGAAGGACCAGTTGCAGAACCTGCTGCCCAAGCTGCTGGACACCAACGCCAACTTCGAGATGATCGTCTTCGGCGTGCTGCTGATCCTGATGCTGCAATACGCGCGCAACGGCCTGTGGCCGATCCTGGCGGGCTGGTGGGGCAGCATCACCGGCACCAACGGCTCGCGTCGCAATCTGGCGCCGCCCGCCGCGGCCCCAGCCCTGCCGACGCGCGAGCGTCCGCAGCCTGGCCAGGTCGTGCTGGAAGTGGACGCCATCCGCAAGGAATTCGGCGGCCTGGTGGCGGTGAACGACATCACCTTCAAGGTCAGCTCGGGCGAAATCATGGGCCTGATCGGTCCCAACGGCGCCGGCAAGAGCACGACCTTCAACCTGATCAGCGGCGTGCTGCCGGTGACGCGCGGCCAGGTCACGTTCATGGGCCAGCGCATCGACAACCGTTCGGCGCGCGAGATCGCCAAGATGGGCGTGGGCCGCACGTTCCAGCACGTGCAGCTGCTGCCGGGCATGACGGTGCTGGAAAACGTGGCGCTGGGTGCGCACCTGCGTTCGGACGTGGGCGTGCTGTCGGGCGCGCTGCATTCGGACCGCGCCCGCGAAGCGCAGCTGCTGCATGAAGCCGCCGAGCAGCTCAAGCGCGTGGGCCTGGGCGAATACCTGTACGAACAGGCCGGCAACCTGGCGCTTGGCCAGCAACGCATCCTGGAAATCGCCCGCGCGTTGGCGTGCGATCCGGTGCTGCTGCTGCTGGACGAACCGGCCGCCGGCCTGCGCTACAAGGAAAAGCAGGACCTGGCGCGCGTGCTGGAACAGCTTCGCGCCGAAGGCATGAGCATTCTGCTCGTCGAACACGACATGGATTTTGTGATGCGCCTGACCAACCACCTCGTGGTGATGGATTTCGGCACGAAGCTGGCCGAAGGCGTGCCGGCCGATGTGCAAAAGAACCCGGCGGTGCTGGAAGCCTACCTGGGCGGCATCGACGACGACCTGCCCGAAGCGGACCAGGCCAAGCCCGTGCCGGCGGGAGGCGTGTGATGAGCGCAACCAATTCCCCCGTTCTCGAAGTCAGCAACCTGTCGGCCCGCTACGGCAAGGTCGGCGCGCTGGCGGGCGCCACGCTCAGCGTGCCGGCCGGCAGCATCGTCACCGTGATCGGCGCCAACGGCGCCGGCAAGTCCACGATGCTCAACGCCATCATGGGTTCGCTGCCGCAGACCGGCCACGCCGCCGGCACCGTGCATTACGCCGGGTCGGACGTGTCGGGCTGGATGGTCGAACGCCGCGTGGCGGCGGGCATGTCGCTGGTGCCAGAGCGCCGCGAGCTGTTCGGCACCATGTCTGTCGAAGACAACCTGCTGCTGGGCGGTTTCCGGCGCTACCGGGCCCGCGAAAGCGGCTGGCGCGACACGCTGAACGAAGTGTTCGATCTGTTCCCGCGGCTGCGCGAACGCCGCGCCCAGCAGGCCGGCACCCTGTCCGGCGGTGAACGCCAGATGCTGGCCGTGGGCCGCGCGCTGATGGCCAAGCCCACGCTGCTGATGCTGGACGAGCCCAGCCTGGGCCTGGCGCCCCGCATCGTGCGCGAGATCTTCCACATCATCGCGCGCCTGCGCGAGACTGGCGTGGCGATCCTGCTGGTCGAGCAGAACGCCCGCGCGGCGCTGCAGGTGGCTGATTACGGCTACGTGCTGGAAACCGGCGAGGTCATCCTGCACGGCCCGGCGCGCGAGCTGGCCGGTGATCCGAAGGTGATTGAAAGTTATCTGGGGTTGGGCAAGGGCGCCGAGGCGGCCTGACGCCATGCGGGATAAAGAAAACGCCGGCTGCCGCGAGGCGCCGGCGTTTTTTTGCGCGCGCGTCTGCTGTTATCGGTCTGCCGTCACTTGCCCGACGGCCAGCGCCCGCCAAGCGCGCGCGTGGCTTCAGCCGCCGCGTCCTGGACAAGCTTGCCCATCTTTTTGACGGCGGCGGGCGAGTAGCGCTCTTTCGGCCCCGACAACGAGATGGCGCCGCAGAGGTCGCCGTCCGGTCCGAAGACCGGGCTGGCCACCGCCGCGCAATTGGGGTCGCGTTCGCCCATGGAGGTGAGCATCAGCCCGGCCTGCGACGGCGGCTGTCCGTCAACCAGATATGCGGTGAGCAGCTTGCCGGCCGCGCCCTTGTCCAGCGGCAGCAGGTCGCCGACGCGGATGCGGTCCAGCGTGGAATGGTGCGAATCCACGCGCAGCAGGCACACGCGCGACTGCGCGTCGTGATAGACGTGAAAGGACGCGCTTTCGGTGCCCTTGTCGACCAGTCCTTCCAGCAGCGGCAGGATGGTTTCGGTCAGGCGGTAGGTGGCCTCGTAGGCCCGCCCGAGGTGGTGGGCATACGGCCCCAGCGCATAGCGCCCGTCGGCGCGGCGCACCACGAGGGCCGCCTTTTCCAGTGAAGCGATAAGCCGCAAGAGCGTGCTCTTGTAAAACCCCGTGGCCCGGGAAAGATCGGCAAGCGTGATGGGATCGGTGCGTTGCGCGACCGCCCCGACGATGGTCAGGGCGCGTTCGACGGCGGCGACGCCGTCGGTGGAATTATCCTGAGTAGGGGTACGACTCATTGGAATGATAGGGGGGTGGTTACGCGGTGGTTCCCGAGTCCGGATCGATCACCCGGCTGATGACGGGGAAATAGCGGTTGCCGTGACCCTGGGCGAGCGCCGCATCGAACCAGTGATCCACGTTGCGGGCTCCCAGCGCCTGTACGCCGGTCTGTTCTGCCAGCGCCAGCGCGTAGCGCAGGTCTTTGCGGGCGTAGTCCACAGGGAAGGCTTTTTCGGGAAAGTCTGCGGGCAGAATAGCCTTTAAGCCGTGGTTGCGCAACGCGAAGCTGTCCGCCGAACCGCGTGTGAAGGTCTCCAGCAGGACGCGCGGCTCGACCCCCGAACGGCGTGCGATGGCGCGTGCTTCGGATAGCGCGACCACCGTTTCGAACAGCACCATGTTGTTCAGAATCTTGACGACCTGGCCGCTGCCCACCGGGCCGCAATGCGTGATTTCGTTGGCAAACGTGGAGACCAGCGGTTTGACGCGCGCGAACACGTTTTCGTCGCCGCCGATCATGACCGATAGCGTGCCGGCTTCGGCGGCTGCGCGCGTGCGGGCCACGGGCGCGTCGATGAAGGTCGCGCCCTTGGCAGCGAATTCTCCGGCCAGCTCGCGCGTCACGTCGACGGGCGAGGTGCTCAGGTCCACGATCAATTGACCGCTGCGCGCGTGCGCCAGCAGGCCGTCGGCGCCGCGGGCAAGCTGCGCCACGACTTCGCCGGACGGCAGCGACAGGAACACCACGTCGCATTCGCGCATGATCTGCTGGGCGGTCGCCGCGGTGACGTTGTGCGCGGCCAGCCGTTGCAGGGGGGCGGGGTCGTTGTCGCAGCCCAGCACGGGCAGGCCGCCCTTGACGGCCAGATTGCGGCAAATGGGTTCGCCCATGACGCCCAGGCCGATGAAGCCGGCTCGTTGAAATTCAGGCATGAGGATAGTCTCCGATGAAGTGTTGGAAGGGCCGCGCCCGCGGCCTTGCATGATGTTGGGGAAAGGGCGTCCTACATCCCGAAGTAGATGCCCTTGGATTGCTGATACAGGCGCAGTCCGCTCACGCCTTTTTCGCGCCCGATGCCGCTTTGCTTGAAGCCGCCGAAGGGCGTGGAGATGGAGAGCTGCTTGTACGTGTTGATCCAGACACTGCCCGCTTCCAGGCGCCGGGCCACACGCCAGGCGCGCCTGTAGTCCGCCGTCCAGACGCCGGAGGCCAGGCCATAGTCGCTGTCGTTGGCCTGGTCGATCAGATCGTCCTCGTCATCGAACACCAGCGCGCACAGCACCGGTCCGAAGATCTCTTCGCGCACGACGTGCGCATCCCGCGACAGGCCGCCAAGGATGGTGGGGCGGTAGAACGCGCCGGCCTCGAAGGTCTTGCCCTCGGGGCGTGCGGCGCCCAGCAGCACTTCAGCGCCATCGCGGCGTGCGCCCTCGACCATGGCTTCGATCTTTTCGCGATGGCCGAAGGAGGCGATCGGGCCCATCTGCGCGCCATCGGCGTCGGGCAAATCGACCTTCAGGCGGCTGGCGCGCGCCACGAGCTTCTCGATGAAGGCCTGGGCGATGCTGCGCTGCACGTACAGCCGGGAACCGGCCACGCAGGACTGGCCGCTGCCTTCGAAGATGCCGCCGATGACGCCGTCGATCGCGGCGTCCTGGTCGGCGTCCTCGAACACGATGTGCGGTGATTTGCCACCCAGTTCCAGCGCCACGGGCATCAGCTTTTCCGCGGCGGCATGCGCGATGGCGCGGCCGCTGCCGGTGCCGCCCGTGAACGACACCATGCGCACGCCGGGGTGCTCGACCAGACGCCGCCCCACGGTCGCGCCCAGACCGGTCACCACGTTCAGGATGCCCGGGGGCAAGCCGGCCTCGAGGGCGATGCGGCCCAGCGCCAGCGCCGGGGACGAGGTGACTTCGGAGGGCTTGAGGATCACGGCGTTGCCCGCGGCCAGCGCGGGCGCGACCTTCTGCGCCTCCATCGTGAGCGGCGAGTTCCACGGCGTGATCGCCACGACCACGCCATAGGGATCGTAGTGCGTCATGGACAGATAGTTGCCGCGCGCGGGCGTGACCTCGGCGCCCAGCGTTTCGCACACGCCGGCGTAGTAGCGGAACGTGGCCGCCGCGCTGGCGACCTGCGCCTTGCACTCGGCCCACACCTTGCCGTTTTCGATCATCTGCAACTGCGCAAGCAGCTGCGCGTTCTGGTCCATGCCGTCGGCGATGCGGCGCAGGATCGCGGCGCGCTGGTGCGGCAGCATGTCGCGCCATGCCGGCTGTCGCTGCGCGTGCCAGGCGGCTTGAACCGCCTGGTCGACCTGCGTATCCGACGCCGCGCTGATCCGGTAGTTGCGGGCGCCGGTGGCGGGGTTGATGGACTCGAAGGCGCCGGCGTCCTGCGCGACCCATTCGCCGCCGATCAGCATGGGTTTAAGGGTTTCCGATGATTCGGACATGAAGTGTCGTTCCTCTCTTGATGGCTCTGTTTCGCGCTGGCGGCAAGCGGCCGACGCGCATTTATTCGTTGACAGCCCGGGTTTGAAAAAATATAAAATAGAATAAGCGTTCTGCACAATGGAACGATAAGAATAAACCAAACTTTCAATCGATGACAAGAGGAGACCTACCCATGCAACGCAATTGGCTGCGTGCGCTGGCTTGTGCCGCGACGCTGTTCACGGCGGCGGCGCACGCCGACCCCTACCCTTCGAACCCCGTGTCGAT
>CBHWAL010000248.1:0-7123 GCA_966111495.1 uncultured Achromobacter sp.
TGCCGTAGACCGACATGGCGGCGGTCACTGCCAGCCAGCGCGACACCGGGTAGCTGAGCAGCAGGGCCATGGTGCCGCGGTCGACCTCGCCGACGATGGCGTCGTAGGCCAGCAGCATCGCGATGAGCGGCACCAGGAAGATGGACAGGCTCGATAGGCTGACCACCGTGACGGTCAAGGGATCGACCTTGACCGCGCCGGTGGGGGCGCTGCCCAAGAGGCCCAGCGCCAGTGCCAGCGCGGCCAGGAGGATCGATGTGGCAAGGACCCAGCGATTGCGCAGGCCGTCGCGGATTTCCTTGCCGATGATTGTGCTTACGGCGTTCATGCGTCTTCCCGTTCAAGCAGATGGGCGTAGATGTCGTCCAGCCCGGGGACCTGGATGTCCAGGTCGCTGATGGGCGCCCCGATGGCGGCGATGCTGCGGATGGCTTCGACCTTGTCCGTTTCGTGGCACAGGCGTTCATAGCGGTTGGCGTCGACCTGGCGCCAGGCCGAGGAGGGCGGGGCGGATGCGTTGTCCGGTCCGAGTGTGACGCTGATACGGATCGGCAGGCCGGTATCGCGGCGCAGCGCCGACATGCCGCCGTCGGCGATCTTCACGCCCGCCTTCATGACGACGATGCGGTCGGCGTGGCCGGCCAGTTCCGACAAGGCGTGCGTGCTGAGCAGGATGGTGGCGCCGCTGGCGCGCAGCTCGTGCACGATCTCGTAGAACTTGAGGCGCGAGGCGGGGTCCAGCCCGGTGGTGGGCTCGTCGAACAGCAGGATGCGCGGCGCGCCCAGCAGCGCCTGCGCCAAGGCCAGCCGCTGGCGCATGCCTTTTGAATAACCGCCCACCCGGCGGTGCGCCGCGCCGGAGATGCCTACTTTCTCAAGCAGTTCCGCGTTGCGCGATACGGGCTGGCGCTTCAGGCGCGCGTAGAAGGCCAGGGTCTCGGCGCCCGTCATCGCGGGATGCAGCGCGACCGTTTCGGGCAGGTAGCCGATCCTGTCGCGCAGGCGCGCGGCGGCCGGGCTGTGCGCGTCCTGGCCGAACAGCGTGACGCGCCCGTGCGTGGGGCGGATGAGTCCCAGGATCAGCTTGATCAGGGTGCTCTTGCCAGCGCCGTTGTGCCCGGCCAGCGCCACGCATTCGCCTTCGCGCAGGTCCAGGTCCAGGACGCTGATGGCTCGGTGGGCGCCGTAGTGTTTGCTGACGCCCGCAAGCGTCACCAGTGGATTGCTCATTGATTGTCCTCGGCGCGCTTCGCGCCGGTTTTTGCGCCGGGGTTTGCGGCAAGATTCTCGGCAAAATTCGCGTCGATATTCGCGTCGATATTCGCGTCGAGCTTTGCGCCGGCGATGGCGCCGTTATAGGCGCGCGGTTCCCGGACGGGCTTCATCAGCGGCGCGCTGTCGATCACGCCGCCGGGCAGGATCGCGGGGAACTGCGATTGCGCCCAGCGCACCACCGAAATGGCCGGACTGTTGAGCAGGATGCGCGCGGCCGGGGCGCGCCACAGCAACTGGTCCACGACGTCGTTCGGGCGGTAGGCCGTGTCGGCGATGCCGTCGCCATCCAGGTCGAAGGCGGTGTTGTCGCTCCAGTAGTTGCCGCGTCCGTTATCCGACCATTCCATCACCCGCGTGCCCACGTACTTGACCTGGTTGCGGTTGTTGATGAACGCGTTGCCCGAGATCCGGTTGCCCTCGGAACCCGCCGTGAAGTGGATGCCGATGTCGCAATTGGAGAAATGGTTGTCCGCAAAGCGGTTCTTGTTGGCGTTGTAGATGAACACGCACTTGCCGGCGCCATCGACGGTATTGCCGGAGATGTTGGAGTCGTTGGCGTAGTTCATCATCAGGCCCTGTTCAACGTTGTTCACCGCCGCGTTGCCAGTGACGACCAGGCGGTGCGAATACATGATGGCAAAGCCGATGTCGTTGCCAGTGGACACGTTGCCGCTGATCTCGCTGTCGTTCGTGTACATGTAGTGCACGCCGTAACGCAGGTCATGGAAGCGGTTGCCGGTGAACCGGTTCTGCTTGCTGGTGTTCACGAAAACGCCGTCGCGGCCGGCGGAAATGTCGTTGTCCACCACCGCGCTGCCGGGTGTGTTCCATAGCGACACCCCATTGCCGCGCTCGGCCACGCGCAGCTCTTTGTTGCCCACGATGCGGTTGCCGCGCACCAGCGCGTCTTGCGGACCCCATACGTAGACGCCGAACAGGTTGTCCAGGATGTCGTTATGTTCCACTACGGCGCGATGCGCGGAGCGGTCCAGGAAGATGCCCGCGTCCATGGCGGGCAGGTCCAGACCCGAGCGCGTGACGGTCAGGTTGCGCAGCGACACGTCCGTGGCCTTGATCCACAGCGTGCGTCCCTGGCGCGTGCCGGCGATGATGGCGGAACGGTCCTTGGGGCCCTCCAGCGTGAGCGGCTTGTCGATGATCACGGCGCCGGCGTAAGTGCCGGGCGCCAGGCGCAGCGTGTCGCCAGGCTGCGCCGCGGCGACGGCTTGCGCCAGATCGGCGCCCGCCGCGACCTCCAGGGTGGCGGCCGCGGCGGCCCCGTGCAGGGCCGGGCCGAAGCCGGCCAGCACGAGGCCGGCCGCGGCCCACACCGCGTTTCGCAAGGTTGCGATGGCAGCCATGGATCGTTACGCAGACTTCTTGGGATGGACGATCATCTGACCGGACATTTCCATGTGCAGCGCGTGGCAGAACCACTGGCAGTAGTACCAGTAGATGCCGGGGCGATCCGCCTTGAACGTGATGGACGACGTGGCCTGAGGTCCGATTTCCATGGCGATGCCGTGGCCTTCCAGCGTGAAGCCGTGCGTCAGGTCTTCGATCACCTCCATGTTGGTCACGAACACCGTGACCTCGTCGCCCTGGTTCACCTCGAACTGCTTCAAGCTGAACATCGGCGCCACCGCCATCATGTACACGCGGACCTTGTTGCCGTCGCGCACGACCTTGGCGGCGTCTTCCAGCGACACGCCGTCCTTCTTGGCGATCTGGCGGGCGTCTTCCCACATGGGGTCGTCGCGCTTCCAGACGCTGATCGGGTTGATCTTGGAACGGTGCACCAGGCACATGTCGTGCGGCTCGGCGAAGCTGGGGCCGTCGTGAACAAGTTTCATCTCGTCGCCCGAAATGTCGATGAGCTGGTCGTTCTCGGGCTTGAGCGGACCCACGTTCAGGAAACGGTCCTTCGAGAACTTGTTCAGCGACACCAGCCACTTGCCGTCGGCTTCCTTGGTTTCGCCCATGGTGGAGTGGTTGTGGCCCGGCTGGTAGTGCACGTCCAGCTTCTGGAGGATCGGATCGACCTTTTCGCCCTTGAAGGCGCGCTTGGCTTTGTCGATGTTCCACTTGACCATCTGGCTGTCGATGAACAGCGTGGTGTAGGCGTTGCCGCGGCCGTCGAACGCGGTGTGCAGCGGGCCCAGGCCCAACTGCGGTTCGGCCACGACGCAGTCGCGCGGCTTGATCTTGTCGGCGAACAGGTCGTCCAGCTTGCGCACGTCGATCACGGTGACGGTGGGCGAGAGCTTCCCGTTCAGCATGAGGTGGATGCCGTCGGGCGCGGCGTTGCAGCCGTGGGGCGAGTTGGGGACCGGGATGTAGCGCGTGTACTTGGAGCCGTGACGGCCGTCAACGACCGGCACGCCGCCCATCGTCTTGAAGTCGCCGTCCTTGACCGCCTTCTCGATGCGCTTGAGATCGAAGACCACGACCCAGTCCTGCTCGTTGGCGGACATTTCCTCGACGGTGACGCCTTTCTCCGAGTTGTAGCAGGTGGCGAACGAATACTTGCCCTGGTAGTCGGCGTCGCCGTTGTCCAGATTGCCGTCGACCAGCACCTGCCACGCCACCTTCATGGTGTCGCCATCAATGGCCGAGTAGACCGAGAAGAAGTTCTTCTTGGGATCGTCCAGCACCTTGCCGTCGTTGGGCAGCGGGATGATGTGCTCGCCGTTGGCAAACACGTAGCCGGTGCGCGGATAGCGCTGCGGACGCAGGCCGTGCACACCCGACACGTTGGGCAGCTCGACGATTTTGTCGGTCTTCATCACGTCCAGGCGGATGCGGGCCACGCGGTTGTTGGCCTTGTCGTTGATGAAGAGGTAGCGGCCGTCGTAGGTCTGGTCGGTGAACGAAAGGTGAGGGTGGTGGGCGTCGCCGTTGGGGAACACGCCGCCCTTGTCCTTCAGGTATTCGCGGGTTTCAGGCGTGAGGCCGTCGGTCAGGACCTTGCGGCTTTCATTCGTGCGGCCCCAGCCGGTGGCGCTGCAATGGTTGAAGACGGGAATGCGCACGAGTTCGCGCATGGACGGCAGGCCCAGCACGCGGACTTCGCCTGACTGGCCGCTGGAGTTGAACGCGTAATATTCGTCGAGCTCGCCCGGCGCGACATGCCCGAGCACGGCGCCGTTGCCGGACTTGCCCTCTTTGCCGTGCGCGGTGGACATCTGCGCCCCGGCAACGAGGCCGGCCGCGCCGGTGATGGCTGCGGTGCCCAGGAAGCTGCGGCGTGTGAGGCCGGCTTTTTCGGGGGTCTTGTCGGACATGGATAACTCCTAGGTAGGGACGGCGCAGTGCGCCGCGGTACGAAAACCGTGTTTCACGATTCCCGGTTGGGGCGATTCGCCGAGTTGGGGGTCGGCATGCGGTGCAGAACGACTTCCTGCACCGTCGGCTCAGGGGGCGGAGCCGGGCGCCGCTCACGCTTTGCCTGTTTCTGGATCAGGTGAGGGCACTTCTGTTTGTGGTGGTAAAGCATTTGGCAGTGCAGGCACTGGATGCACTCGTTCGGATTGATTTCGCCGGAGGGGTCGATCGCCTGAACGGGGCATTCGATGTTGCAGCGCTGACAGGGGTTGCCGCAGTCGCGGTAGCGCTTGAGCCAATTGAAAATGCGCAGCCGGGCGGGGATGGCCAGCGCGGCGCCCAGCGGGCACAGGTAGCGGCAGAAGAAGCGCTCGATGAAGAGGCCCGCGACCAGCAGCGCCACGGCGAACAGCACGAAGGGCCAGTGGCGCACGAAGTGCAGGATGATCGCGGTCTTGAAGGGTTCGACCTCGGCCAGTTGTTCGGCAACCGCCAGGTCATACAGCGAGAAGCCGAAGAGCAGCAGGAAGATCACGTACTTGAACGTGGACAGCCGCTGCGCCACGCCGTGGCGGATCTTGAGCTGGCGCACCCCAAGCCGCCGGGCAATGCGGTTGGTCAGTTCCTGTAGCGCGCCGAACGGGCACAGCCAGCCGCAGAACGCGCCGCGGTTCCAGAACACCATGGAGATGGCGGTGGCGCACCACAGGATGAACACCAGCGGGTCCATCAGGAAGTATTCCCAGCGGAAGTCGGTGCGCAACGCCGAGAAGAACGTCAGCACGTTCACGATGGACAACTGCGCCTGCCCGTACCAGCCGATCCAGAACAGCGCGAAGGACAGGAACGCCAGGCGCAGCCTGTCGTGCAGCAGCGGGCGCGAGGTGAGCTGATCTTGGAAGAAGAAGATACCGACGAGCACCGTCAGGGCGACGGTCAGGATGGCGATCTGGCCGGCCTTGCCCTGCCAGATCTGCTTCCACAGTGCGGGCGGCGCGGACTCGGCGTCGGGCGAGGAGGCCGTGGCGGCGGACTGATTGGCGGATTGACTGGCGGCGGGCGCCGGCGGCGCGACGGCGCGGGTGTAGGCCGCGGGCAGGTCATACGGCAGATCGAACGTGACGAACGCCTTGTCCGACACGCTGAGCACGCGCTGCACCATCAGTTGCAGGCGCCACGGTTTGACCGGGTCGAGCGAGGCGTCCTCGGGCACGACAAAGAGGGCGACTTCGCGCAGCGCCGGCGCGCCCTTGGCGTTGACGTCGGCCAGCCGCTGGTGGTTGCGGTCGCGGAACCGGAAGGCGCTTTCGTCCTGGATGACCTCGATGCGGTCGAAGATGCCGCCGCGCACGTAGCCGGAACCCTTGAATGAATAGAGCCCATTGCCCGCGACCAGCACAGCCTGCTGGCCGGGCTTCAGGCGTTCTTTCAGGCGCTGCCAGCCGATGTCGCCCAGCAGGCTGCGGCCGATGGATGGCGCGCTGACCAGCGCGGCATACAGGTCGATGAAGGTGTCGTCAGGGCCGCCTTCGCCGTGCTCGGCCGCGTCCTTGCGGCCGGACCGCAGGAATGCCTGGTTGACGTCGTCGGGCGTCAGGCGCAGGTTCTTCACGGCGCCGGCGTCAAGCAGTTCCTGCCAGGTCTGCACAGTGTCCTTGTCTTCGTCGAGGACACGGGTGGCCGCCGGCTGTGCTGCGGCGCGCGGCGCGCCCGACTTGTCGATGCCGTGCGCGCGCGCCACCGCAATGGCGGACCGCGTGATCGTGTCGCCGATCACCATCAGCGTGACCGTTGCGCCACTGACGATGTCCACGGGCGGCGGCGCACCGTGACGGGGCGGGGACTCGACGAAGTTCAGGCCGACGTAGCCCTGGATGAAGCGATCGACCTTGGCTTGCGGGATGCCGATCAGCACGATGGGCTCGTGGTGCTCGA
Source organism: uncultured Achromobacter sp. (assembly GCA_966111495.1). Classification (GTDB taxonomy): domain Bacteria; phylum Pseudomonadota; class Gammaproteobacteria; order Burkholderiales; family Burkholderiaceae_B; genus Achromobacter. The sequence continues at coordinate 6,535 of CBHWAL010000248.1, forward strand.
CCAGCTTTGCGCCCATGATGCGGCCGCTGTCGGAAAGCCCCACCAGCACGTCGATCGGCTTGCTGGAATACCCGCGGGTGTTGACCACGTCGGTGGTGAGGTAGACAAGGCCCACCTGTTTGTTGCCCGCAAACACGCGGGCGATGGCGGGCTTGCCCTCGGCGGGACCGGTGCGGTCGGCGCCGGGGAAGACGTCCGTGATGGGCGTGCTGGCCAGGAACTCAGGCAGGCGTTGCGCCTGCGCCGCTTGCGCCAGGAACAGACAGGAAAGCCATAAAACAATGAACGCGGCTTGAACGTATTTTGTGACCCGAAGGTGTACTGCGGTACTGCCGCGCATGCTGAACTCTGTTCGTCGTGTTTGCTTACGGGCATCCTACGAACATGCACCCGAGGGTGGATTGCGGTTTGTCAATCTGACAGAGTCGAAGTCCTAATAGCCCTACGAAATGTAGGGGAAGTTCCTTAGATTTGAGGGGTATCCGCGGGTGGCCTTGATGGATGTCAATCGGACGATAAGAAGGCAGTCCTACACTGATCCGCGGCGGCAACGGCGTCTGCATATGGCTGGCGTACGTGCATCGACCGC
>CBHWAL010000249.1:0-7087 GCA_966111495.1 uncultured Achromobacter sp.
CGGCGCCGATCAGCCGGCGGTAGAAGCGGTCATACGCCGCCATGTCCTCGACCACCACCTTCAGCAGGTAGTCCACGTCGCCCGCCATGCGATGGAACTCGACCACGTTGGGCAGGGCCATCACGGCATTGATCAGGCTTTGCGTCCATTTCTCGTTGTGCTGGCTGGTGCGGATGGACACGAATACCGTCAGGTTCAGGCCCAGCGCGCGGGGATCCAGCAGGATGGCGTTGCGCGCGATGACGCCGTCGTCCTTGAGCTTCTGGATCCGGCGCCAGCACGGCGTCACGGAAAGGTTCACCTGTTCGGCCACTTCCGCGACCGAGCAGGTGGCGTCCTTTTGCAGCAGCGCGAGTATCTTCAGGTCCGTCTGATCCATGGGATGTCTTGACGCCATCAATAGGTCCCGGGGTAGCCGCCGCCGTCGATCAGCAGGCTCTGCCCCGTCATGTAGCCCGAGTGCGCCGAGCAGACATACGCGCACAATGCGCCCAGTTCCTCGGGCTGGCCATACCGGCCGGCGGGATTGCTGCGCGCCCGCTCATCCCACAGCTGCTCGAACGTCTTGCCGCCCTGCTCCACCATGCCCTGGATGTGCCGGGTCTGCGCATCGGTGGCGAAGGCCCCGGGCAGCAGATTGTTGATCGTGACGTTGTGGCGCACCGTCTGGCGCGCCAGGCCGCCCACGAAGCCGATCAGGCCCGAGCGCGCGCCGTTGGACAGCCCCAGCTCGGCATGCGGCGCCTTCACGCTGCGCGACACGATATTGACGATACGGCCGAACCGGCGCTCGACCATGCCGTCCACCACGCGGCGGATCATGTCGATCGGTCCCAGCATCATGGCGTCGAGCGCGGCGATCCAATCGTCGCGCGACCAGTCGCGGAAGTCGCCCGGCAGCGGGCCGTCGGCGTTGTTGATGAGGATGTCGGGATGCGGACAGGCGGCGATCGCCGCGTCGCGTCCCTGCGGCAGCGTCAGGTCGGCCGACACCCAGCCCACGCCGACGCCGGTTTCGCGCGATATCTCGGCGGCGGCCTGCTCAAGCGTCTGCGGATTGCGCGCCGCGATGGTCACCGCCACGCCCTCGCGCGCAAGCTGCAGGGCGCAGGCGCGCCCCATGCCGCGGCTGCCGCCAAACACCAATGCCTTCCTGCCGCTGATCCCCAGGTCCATGCCTGCCCTCTCTGCTGTCGCGTTGATGGCGCCGGACCTCCGCAGACCGCCGCTCCGAAGCGGTCCAGTATAGGAGCGCGCCGGCCGCCAGGGAATTTTTTTCTGATCCGTCCGGCCGATAAAAATGGGGCCCCGCTAAGGGCCCCATTGGCATTGCAGCGTGCTGCGGCTACCGCATCAGCCCATCCATTGGCTCACGGGCGCGGCCGTGTCCTGCAGCGGCTGCGCGATCACGTCGATCAGCGCGGGGCCGTCGTGCTCCATGGCGGCCTTGATCGCGGCGTCCAGCTTGGACGGATCCTCGACGCGCCACGCCTTCACGCCATAGGCTTCGGCGATGCGCGCATGGTCGGTGCGGTTGAAGTCCACGCTGTAGTAGCGCTTGTCGTAACCGGCCTTCTGGCTGGCCTTGATCCAGCCATACACCGAGTTCGAGAACACCACCATCAGCAGCGGCGCCTTGTGGCGCACGATGGTTTCCAGCTCGCCCACCGTGAAGCCGAAGCTGCCGTCGCCCATCACCGACACGCACTTCGATTGCGGACGGCCGACCCAGGCGCCCAGCGCCGCCGACATCGAAAAGCCCAGCGCGCCGTGGGCGCGGTTGGTGATGAAGTGGCGTCCGGGACGCGAGACGTCGTAATAGGCCGAAAAGTACGGGCAAGGCGTGCCGGGATCCGCGCAGACCACCGCGTCGTCGGGCAGCAGGCGGTTCAGAGACTGCACCACGCGCTCGGGGCGGATGGGCGCGTCCAGGCTGGCGGCCAGCGGCTCAAGCTGCGCGCGACGCGCTTCCTTGGCGCGGCCGGCCAGCACGGCGCCATCGGCCGCGTCGGAGGGCCGGTGCTTGATGCGCGCCTGCACTTCGGCGGACAGCGCTTCGAGCGCCAGCTTGGCATCGCCTACCAGACCCACTTCGGTCAGGTAGTTGGCTCCGATCACCATCGGGTCGATGTCGATGTGCAGGATCGGCACGTTGCGGTTCGGGAAGCGCCAGTGCTCGGTCGAGGTCGAGCCCGCGCGGCAGCCCACGAAGAGCACCACGTCGGCGGCCGCCACCACATCGCGCGTCGCCATCACACCGCCGTTCGATCCCACCACGCCCGCATTCAGCGGATGGGTGTCGGCCAGGCTGCCCTGTCCGCTCACCGTCACGCACACCGCGGCCTTCAGGGCCTCGGCGACTTCCTGCAGCGCGCCGCAGGCGCCAGCGATGACGACACCGCCGCCGCAGATGATCACCGGCGAGCGCGCCGCCACCAGGCGTTGCGCGGCGCGCGCCACGTCGGCGGGATCCGGCGCGAAGCGCATGGACGGGAAGCTGCTGTGCTCCGGCTGCGCCCACACGTCGGACGCATCCACTTCCTGCTTCATCACGTCATAGGGAAAGCACAGGTGCGCCGAGCCGGGCTTGCCGGTCGTCATGGCACGGAAGGCCGCGCGCACCATGCCGGGGATCTGGTCCGCGCGGTCGATCGTGCGGTTCCACTTGGTCAGCGGCCGGTAGAGCGCCTCCTGGTCCAGTTCGGTCAGCGGATACTTGCCGCGCGAGCCGACGGCCACGTCCGACGTGATGCCCAGCACGGGAATCGACGATTCGTTGGCTTCGACCAGGCCGGGCAGCAGATAGGTCGCACCGCCGCCGCTCGGGCCTTCGCACACGCCGACCTTGCCGGTCACGCGCGCATAGGCGTCGGCCATGTAGGCCGCGCTGCGCTCGTCGCGCGTCAGGATGTGCTGCATGCCGTGATCCAGGCGGTACAGCGCGTCATAGAGCGGCAAGGTGGTGTCGCCGCACAGGCCAAAGATATGTTTGACGCCGTTGTGTTGCAGCATCCGCACCATCGCTTCGGCGCCGTTCATGTGTTCCATGTCATCTCCACGTAATTCGGGAGCCGGGGGGGGGGGGGGGGGGGCCCCCCCCCCCCCCCCCCCCCCCCCGACGCCGTTCAGTTATCCAGATTGATCTTGCTGCTCTTGATGAAGGCGCTCCAGCGGTCGTATTCCGACTTCACGTACGCATCCAGCGCCGGACCATCGGAGGCCACGATCTCGAAGCCGGCTTCCGTGACCTTCTTCTTGATCTCGGGATCGGCCAGCACCGCCTGGAAATCGGCCGTCAGCTTCTTGACGGTGGCTTCCGGCGTGCCCTTCGGGGCGAACATGCCGCTCCACGAATAGGCGACGAAACCCGGAAAACCCGATTCCGCCACGGTGGGCACATTGGGCAATTCGGGCAGGCGTTTTTCGCCGGCGACGGCCAGCGGCTTGATCTTGCCGCCCTGGATCTGGCCGCGCAGCGCCGCAAAGCTCAGCCACGTCATGTTGGCCTGCCCGCCGACGACGGCCTGGATGGCCGGCCCGCCGCCGCCGTAAGGCACGTGCAGCAGCTCGACCTTGGACAGCCGCTTGAGCTCTTCCGGCGCCAGGTGGTTCAGCGAACCCACACCCGTGGACGCATAGTTGAACTTGTTGGGCGGCTGCTTGGCGGCCGCCTCCAGGAACTCCTTCAGGTTGTCCCCAGGCACGCTCGGATTCGCGCCGATCACCAGCGGAAAGCGCACCGTCTGCCCGATGGCGACAAAGTCCTTGAACGTGTCGTACGGCAGCTTGGGCTTCACGGCCGGGTTGATGCCGTGGTTGTCGAAGCTGACCAGCAGCGTGTTGCCATCCGGCTCGGCCCGCGCCACGAACGCCGTGGCGATCTGGCTGGCGGCGCCCGGACGGTTCTCGACGACCACCGCGCGGCCGCCCATCTGCTGCGACAGGCGCGGTTGCAGAATGCGCGCCAGGATGTCGGTGCTGCCACCCGGCGGATACGGCACGACGAGTATCAGCGGCCGTTCCTCAGCCATTGCCGGCGCGGCAACAAAGGCGCCCCCGGCTGCGGCCAGCGTGCATACCGCCGCCAGCGTCCGCTTGATCGTTCTATTCATCAGTTTTCCCCTGCTGTTGTGGTGTTGGCCGGCACTGCCGTGGCGGGTTCGGCCTGGTCCCGCATGTAAATCGTTGAGAAACCCGTGCGTATGACGTCGGTGATCTGGTCCAGCCGCCGGCCGATGTGCGCGCTGATGAGGCCCGGCAAGGCCTCGATGTCGCGCTTTTGCAGCGCGTCCACGATGCGCAAGTGCTCGCCTTGCGTGTGGCTGCGGCGCCCCTGCTGCATGTCGATCCAGCGCACGAAATGAATGCGCGCGTTGACGCTTTCCAGCGCCCGCACGAATTCTTCATTGCGCGAGTAGCGCGCCAGCGACAGGTGAAAGGCTTCGTCCAGTTCCAGCAGCCGGGCTGCATCGCTGTCGTCGGGCTCGTCGCGCGAGCGTTCGACGAAGGCGCGCAGGCTGGCAAGCTCCTCGTCGGAGGCGCGCTCGCAAGCCGCGCGCACGATGCCGGCTTCCAGCACCGCGCGGTATTCGTAGAGGCTGTGGATCTGCTTGGCGTCCAGCAGTCGGGCGATGAAGCCGCGGTTGACCGAGCGCGTCAGAAATCCCTCGACCATCAACTGGTTCAGCACCTCGCGCAGCGGCGTGCGGCTGACGTTGAGGCGGCGCGCCAGCTCGACTTCGTTGATGCGTTCACCCGGCTTGAATTCGAAGCGCACCGCCATGGCCTTGACGGCGCCATACAGCTCCGCCTGCCCGGCCGAGGTGCGGGCCGCGCGGGTAGGTCGGGTTGCGGATTGGGGAAGCGTCATACCGGATCGCCTGCGGCAAAGTTCCAGTCGGGATGAAGTGCATACTAAAGTGCATACACTTTGGGCGGCAACCCGGGTTTGCCCGGAGCAGGTGGCGTTCTAGCCGGGGGAAATCAAAGATCCGGGCGAAAGCGCCAAGCATAAAAAAGCCCGCCTGAAAGGGCGGGCGTGTCGCGGGGATGGCGGGACGGCGACGGCCTACAGCCCCGTGTCCAGCGTGTAGTGCGCGCCGTCGCGATTCTCGAGGGTCAGCGTGGACAGGACGGGCGTTTGCGCAGTGTCATCCTGCTGGACGTGAATGCGCAGGTTCGCCAGCGGCACGTCCCACCCGCCATTGGCAGGTTCGGCGGTCACGTCCGCCACCAGCGCCAGACGCTCGGCAACACCGCGGGCGTCAGCCGCGCGCGCGTCGATGCGTTGCAGGCTGCGGGCGCCATTGGGATGCGCCATCAGCTCGGGCGACCAGACGCACTCCGGCGTCAGGTGCCGGCAGAAATACATGCGGATGCCGGGCAACGGCGGCTCGGCAAAGCGCACGGTATGGAAGCGGGCCTGGACTTCCTGGCCGTCCAGCATGGCGGGACGGGACAGGTCCTGCACGGGATTGACGGCAAAGCCGGCGTCCTGCAGCCGCTTGTAGGTGGCCTCGGCGTCGTAGGTGCGGAACACCAGCGCTTCCAGGCCAAACGGCGAATCGGCAATTTCCTTGCGCGCGGGCGGCGCGCCGGGGGGCCAACCCAGCAGTTCGACGTACGTGCCTTCCAGCACGATCAGGCGGTTGCACGACCCCAGGTTGTGCACAGCCTTGTCGCTGAGGTGAAAGCCCTGCCGTTCGTAATGGGGCGCCAGCGCATCCAGCCGGTCTCGCACCATGACGACGGCGTGGTCGAATTCAGTGCGGCCGACGGAATGCAACATGAAGGCTAACCCCTTTTATCAGACCAACTTACCGTGGCACTGCTTGTACTTCTTGCCGCTGCCGCACGGGCACGGATCGTTGCGGCCGACCTTGGGCAGCGCGTTGCGCGCGGGTTGCGCACCCGTTTCCTGCGCATCGGAGGCCAGCGCCTCGTCGTAGTCGGAGTGGTGATACTGCACGTTCTGCACATGCGACTGCGCCGCTTCGGCTTCGGCCTGCTCGACCTGTTCCGACGACTGCACGCGCACCGTCATCAGCACCTTGACCACGTCGTCGCGCACGCGTTCCAGCATGCCCGAGAACAGTTCAAAGGCTTCGCGCTTGTATTCCTGCTTGGGATTCTTCTGCGCATAGCCGCGCAGATGGATGCCCTGACGCAGGTAATCCAGCGCCGACAGGTGCTCGCGCCAGTGCGTGTCGATCGCCTGCAGCATGATCGAGCGCTCGAACTGCGACCACGATTCCTCGCCCACCTGGTCGACCTTGGCCTGGTACGCATCGCGCGCCGCGGCAACCACGCGTTCGCGCAGTTCTTCGTCGTTCAGGTTGGGTTCTTTTTCCAGCATCTCGGTCAGCGGCAGATGCAGGTGCCAGTCGGCTTCCAGCGCCGTTTGCAGCGCGGGGATGTCCCACTGGTCTTCCACCGATTCCGGCGGCACGTACGTGTTGAACAGATCGGTCACCGCGGCGTCGCGCAGGTTCTGCACGGTGGCGCCGACGCTGGAGGCTTCCAGCACGTCATTGCGCTGCGAGTACAGCACCTTGCGCTGGTCGTTGGAGACGTCGTCGTATTCCAGCAATTGCTTGCGGATATCGAAGTTGCGGCCTTCCACCTTGCGCTGCGCGGTCTCGATCGAACGCGTGACCATGCCGGCTTCGATGGGCTCGCCCTCGGGCAGCTTCAGGCGTTCCATGATGGCGCGCACGCGGTCGCCCGCGAAAATGCGCATCAGCGAATCTTCCAGCGACAGGTAGAAGCGGGACGAGCCCGGATCGCCCTGGCGGCCCGCACGGCCACGAAGCTGGTTGTCGATACGGCGCGATTCATGGCGCTCGGTGCCGATGATGCGCAGGCCGCCCGCAGCCTTGACCTGGTCGTTCAGCGGCTTCCATTCAGCGCGGATCTTATCGATGCGCGCCGTCTTTTCGGCGTCGGACAGCGATTCGTCGGCGCGGATCAGGTCGACCTGCTTGTCGACGCTGCCGCCCAGCACGATGTCGGTACCGCGACCGGCCATGTTGGTGGCGATCGTGATGTGACCCGGCTTGCCGGCTTCGGCCACGATCTCGGCTTCGCG
>CBHWAL010000250.1:0-7065 GCA_966111495.1 uncultured Achromobacter sp.
AACCGCGTCTTCCGCCGCGATACCCAGCTCTGAGACATATCCCGCAAGTTGCTCTCCAACGTGCAGTCTCAATGCGTCGATGAAGAGTTTGATCTTTGCGTCGACGAATTGCCGCGAGGGGTACAGCGCATACACAGTGCGCTGGTTCGTGTGATACCCAGGCAATACCCGCACCAGGGTGCCTCGCCGCAAATCTTCGATGGCGGAAAATCCCGCAAGCAGACCGATACCCGCGCCATCGCGCAGCGCCGTCGCCATCGCATCCATATCGTTCACACCAAGGTGCCCGCCCGATGGCCGGTGGGTAAACGTACCGCCCTCGCCCTCCAGATGCCACTCGTCCGGGGCATAGTCCACCGTGCTCAGCAAGATGCAGGCGTGCTCGGCAAGGTCCTCTGGCGTGCGCACCGGGGAATGCTGTTCAAGATACGCGGGCGACGCCGCCAAGATGCAATGACTGACGCCAATCTTCTGGCTGACGTACGTGGAGTCGGGCAAGGCCCGCGCGATCACGATTCCGACATCAAGCTGTTCTTCAAGCAGATTCGGCATGCGCTGCGAGAGCAGAAGGTCGACAGAGACGTCGGGGTGAGCCTTTCGATACGCCAGGGCGGCGCGAGCGACTAGCGTTCGTCCCAGGCCGGGCACGGCGTGAACGCGCAACACGCCCCGTGGCGCGACCGTTGCATGACCCGCTTCGGCTTCTGCTTGCTCGACGTCGTTGAGGATTGCGATGCAGCGATCATAAAAACGATGCCCCACGTCGGTGACGACCAGGCGGCGCGTGGAGCGTTGAATCAGCCGGGCATTCAGGCCTTCCTCGAGGACGGTGACGGCGCGCGAGATATTGCCGACCGTGGTGGAAAGATGGTTGGCCACGGCAGTGAAACTGCCCATCTCCACCACTTTCGCAAAAACCGACATGTTGTATAGCTTGTCCATCGTGCATCCATCGAGTTCGTGCGACTTTTCCTCTGGCAGGGAAAGTCATTCTTCCGTTCGGGGCTAAATCTACGCGCCCCACATCCCTAGACTTCAAGCCATGGTCAGGCCCCTGATCCTGCGCTTGGAAAAAACAAGCGTCCCGCACCCGATAGATACCGCCCCTTCCCAGCGGGTCGAGTCTGTCGGGTTGGAAACGGAGCCGGCTGGTAACGAACAATCTTATCGGAGTTTGCAACCATGAATGGCACCTATGACCCGCTTTACCTTTTCATCGATGGTGAATGGATAGGCGCGCGCGAACGCGAGACAGCCAGTGTGGTCAATCCCGCCACACGCAGAGAACTGGGCCGCGTGCCTCTTGCGACGACGGCGGATCTGGATCGCGCGCTTTCGGCAACGCAGCCGGCCTTCAACGCGTGGCGCGCGACGTTTCCCAACGAGCGCGCCCGCATTCTCAAGCGTGGTGCGGATTTGATGCGCGAGCGGGCCGAGCACATTGCAACGGTGATGACGCTCGAAGAGGGCAAGCCTCTGGCGGAAAGCCGCGACGAAGTGCTGCGCGCCGCCGACTACTTTGAATGGTTTGCCGAAGAAGCCAAACGGATCAATGGCCGTGTCGTACCTGCAAATCGGCCCGGCGTGCAGCAATTGGTCAAACGGCAAGCGATCGGACCGGTGGCCGCGTTCACGCCCTGGAATTTTCCCGCGATCACGCCGGCGCGAAAACTGGCCGCCGCGCTTGCCGCAGGTTGCAGCGTCATCATCAAGCCCGGCGAGGAAAGCCCGGCAACCGCACTGGCGTTGGCACGCGCCCTGGATGATGCGGGACTGCCCAAAGGGGTGCTGCAGATTGTCTTCGGCGTCCCAGACGACGTTTCGCGCCACCTGATTGCCTCACCGGTGGTCCGCAAGGTGACGTTCACTGGGTCAGTACCCATCGGCCGGTTGTTGTCGGCGCGAGCCGCCGAGGGAGTCAAGCCCATCACGTTGGAACTTGGCGGCCATGGACCGGTGCTTGTGTTCGACGATGCCGACGTTGAGCGCGCCGCAACCGAGGGCGCCGCCAACCGCTTCCGTGGCACTGGCCAGGTCTGCATTTCGTCCACGCGATTTCTGATTCAGCGCGGCGTCTATGACGAATTCCGCGAACACTTCGTGAAGGCCGCACGTGCATTGAAGGTCGGGAACGGATTGGATCCGGATACGCAGGTGGGGCCGTTGGCGAACGCGCGCCAATTGGACAAAATGCAGGCGTTGATTGCCGACGCGGTGGCCTGCGGCGCTACAGTCCTGACCGGGGGAAAAGCCGCCGAGGGCGAAGGCTACTTTTTCGAACCGACGGTGCTGGCCGATGTGCCCATGCACGCGAAGATCATGCACGAAGAACCGTTCGGTCCCATCGCCATACTGTTGCCGTTTGACGAACTGGCCGACGGCTTGCAAGAAGCCAACCGGCTGCCATACGGCCTGTCGGCCTACGCGTTCACCACCAGCGCCCGCACCGCGATAGACGTGGCCGATGGCCTGGAAGCCGGCATGATCGGCATCAACCAATATCGAATCGTGGCAACCGAATTGCCCTTCGGCGGACTGAAGGAAAGCGGACACGGCTCGGAGGGCGGCGTGGAGGGAATCGAGTATTACCTCACGCACAAGTTCATCAGTCAGGCTTAAACCAGGTACACGCCATGTCCAACATCGATTTCACCCGTCCGCGCGAAGCTGCGCGCGCGTTCACGCCGGCGCTGTCTGCCTTCGTCGACGACACGCTTTACCCTGATATCTGAGGCGACCCCGCGTTGGCGCCCCGGGACCGCAGCCTGGTCACCGTGGCCGCTTTGATTGCGGCAGGCCACACAGAGGAATTGCCCGCGCATCTGCGCCGCGCGCTCGGCAACGGGCTGACGCGCGATGAATTGGCGGCTGCCATCACGCACCTGGCGTTCTACGTCGGGTTTCCCGCCGCGATTACCGCCTCGGCGATTGCACACGCCACATTGGCCGTGTCACCCGAAAACAACTTTGAGGACAAACAATGAAGGCCATCACTTTTGAACAATTTGGCGATGCGGATGTGCTCCAGATGGCTGACGTTCCCCCGCCTGAGATGCGAGACGATGACCTTATCGTTCGAGTCCATGCCGCAGGCGTGAACCGCGCCGACCTGACCCATCGCCGTGGCGGCTACGGCCGCCCGAATTTCGGCGACTCGACCATCATGGGCCTGGAAATTGCGGGAGAAATCCTGCAGGCAGGCAGCGCGGTGCGCGGCTTCAAACAAGGCGATCGCGTGATGGGCGTGGTGGGCGGCGGCGCTTATGCGGAGATTGCCCGGTTGGACTGGCGCATGGCCTTGCCGATTCCGGACGCCTTGGACTACGTTCACGCCGCTGCGATTCCGGAAGTGTTCGTTACCGCGCACGAAGCGATGCTGCATCTGGGCCGCCTGCAGGCAGGCGATTCCGTGCTGATCCACGCAGCGGCGGGCGGTGTGGGATCGGGGGCAACGGGCGCCACCGTGGTCGCCACGGCTGACGCCAGCAAACTCGAGCAGGTTCAGCGGCTGGGCGCCGATTACGTGATCGACTACCGCACGCAGGACTTTGCGCAGGTGGTGGCCGAGCGGACGTCGGCGCGCGGCGTCGACGTGGTGATCGACTTTGTCGGAGAGCCCAACTTTGCGCGCAACATCGCCTCGCTGGCCAACGGCGGACGGCTGGTTCAGGTTGGCATCCTGGGCGGCGGCGGACAAGTCAGCATCGCCCTGGAGGACATCCTGTATCGACATCTGCATATACACGGCACGGTCATGAAATCGCGCCCGCAGGCTGAAAAGCACGCGATGGTTCAGCGCTTTCGCGAGCACTGGCTGGACCGCTTTTCCAGTGGCGCGGGCCTGGTGCCCGTGGTTGACAGCACCTACCCGCTTGAACGCGCATCCGATGCGCATCGCCGAATGGAAACGGCGCAGAACGTGGGCAAGATCATCCTAACGATGACGTCCTGAACTTGATCGAATCGTGAAGCGACATAGGCAGGAAGGCCATACCTGCCGTCGCCCACGCGCTGGCTGCAACGGTCCAAAACCCGCGGGAAATTCCCTATCGGCAAATATTAGCGCTAATAAAATATTAGCGCTAATATTTGCCGATACTCACACCAAGATCAGGAGACAACATGCTTGACCAAGCCCGTGGCGTGTACATCGTTGCGCAGACGCCATTTCAGGAAAACGGCGCCATCGATCTGGAGAGCGTCGACTCGCTGACCGACTTCTATTTTTCGCACGGCGCCAACGGCTTGACCGTGCTGGGCGTTGCCGGTGAATCCAACAAGCTCACGCCGGCCGAATCGCTGGCAGTCGCGTCGCGGTTCATCGCGCGGGCCAAGGACAAGCCGGTCGTGGTGGGCGTCAGCAACAGCAGCGTGGCGCAGATGGCCGAGCTGACCGGTCAGGTGATGGACGCGGGCGCTGCGGGCGTGATGATCGCGCCACCGGGCGGGTTGCGCACCGAACAGGAAGTGTTGTCCTACTTCGAGGCAGTGTTCGACCGGATCGGCAACGTGCCGACGGTGCTGCAGGACTTTCCATTTTCGACGGGCACCTGGATGTCGGTGCCGGTGATCGGCCAGTTGATCGAACGGCATCCGCAGATCCAGGCGGTCAAGGAAGAGGACCTGCCCAGCATCACCAAGATCACCAAGCTGCGCGCCCTGCCTGGCCGCCGGGTCGCCATCCTGACCGGCAACAACGCGATGTTCCTGCCGCTGGAAATGGGCCGCGGCATCGACGGGCCCATGGCCGGGTTCTCGCATCCCGAGATGCTGTCGCAGGTGTATGCGCTGTACACGGCGGGCCGTGTCGACGACGCCCACGCGGTGTTCGACCGCTACCTGCCTTTGCTTAGCTACGAGAACCAGAGCCAGTGGGGCGTCGCCGTCCGCAAGGAGATCATGAAGCGCCGTGGCGCGATCAAGCATGCGGGCATGCGCCGGCCGGGTCCGAAGCTGGACGCGACCGACCATGCCGAGATCGATCTGCTGCTTGAACGCCTGAAGCGCACGCTGGCCGAGGCGGGTTGACCGAATTTCCCGGACGCCGTATCTGCGGCGTTGCGGGATGCACTGCAGTACCGAACATCAAAAAACCATAAGCAAGGAGACAACATGTTCAAGAGCACCAAGCAGGGCATTGCCTACGCGTGCGCGGGTCTGGTCGCGCTGGCGGCATCGGCAGGCGCGAGCGCGGCGGATAACTGGCCGACCAAACCGATCCGCATGATCATCCCGTTCTCGGCGGGCGGGAACACCGACGTGGTGGCTCGCCTGATCGCGCCGCACATCGAGAAAGCGGTGGGTCAGCCCGTCGTGGTCGAGAACCGTCCAGGCGCGGCGGGCAACATCGCCGCGGACTTCGTGGCGCGCGCCGATGCCGACGGCTACACGCTGTTGATGGGCACGGTGGGCACGCAGGCCATCAACTACGCGATCTACAAGGACATCCGGTTCAAGCCGGCGGATTTTGCGCCGATCACGCTGGTGGCTTCCGTTCCGAACGTGCTGGCGGTGACGGCCAGCCTGCCGGTGAAGTCGGTGCAGGAACTGATCGAGTACGGCAAGAAGAATCCGGGCAAGCTGAGCTTTGCGTCCAGCGGCGCGGGCAGCTCGATCCATCTGTCGGGTGAGATGTTCAAGAGCCGCACGGGCGTGGACATGGTGCACGTGCCGTACAAGGGCAGCGCGGCGGCGGTGACGGACCTGGTCGGCGGCCAAGTGCATCTGATGTTCGACAACCTGCCGACCTCGCTGCCTTTCATCAAGAACGGCACGCTGCGCGCACTGGCAGTGACCAGCGCCGAACGCAGCACCAATCTGCCCGACGTGCCCACCATGGCCGAGGCCGGTGTGCCCAACTTCGAGGCCGGCTCATGGTTTGGCGTGCTGGCCCCGGCAGGCACGCCGGCGCCCATCGTGAACCGGATCGATCAAGCCATCGAGAAGGCGATGGCCGACCCCGATATGCAGAAGCGCGTGATCGAGCTGGGCGCGGTGCCGACCGTCAAGGGTCCGGCGCAATTCAACGCCTTCATCGGCACCGAGATCGAGAAATGGAAAGCCGTGGTGCAAGCCGCGGGCGCTTCCGCCAACTGACACGACGAAAGAGCCGGCCATGCCTGACGAAGACATCAAAGCCTCATTGCGCGCCGCCTTCCAGGGGCGCGTGCTGGACGACGCCGACGCCGTGGCGCCGCACCTGACCGACTACCGCAAGCGGTGGACGGGCCGCACCCTGGCGCTGGCGCAGCCCGACAGCACCGAGGACGTGGCCAGGCTGGTGCATTGGTGCCGTGAGCGCCGCGTCGCCATCTATCCGCAAGGGGGCAACACAGGCTTGGTCGGCGGCAGCGTGCCGGACAGCGGCGGGCACAGCATTGTGCTGTCGCTGGCCCGCATGAATGCCATCCTGGACGTGGACCGCTACAACAACACCTTGACCGCGCAGGCGGGCGCCGTGCTGGCCAACGTGCAGGAGGCCGCCGCTCAGGCGGACCGGCTGTTTCCGTTGAGCCTGGGTGCGGAAGGAAGCTGCACGCTGGGCGGCAACCTGGCCACCAACGCGGGCGGGATCCAGGTGCTGCGCTACGGCAACGCGCGCGACCTGTGCCTGGGTCTGGAAGTGGTGACCCCTGACGGGCAGATCTGGAATGGATTGCGCGGGCTGCGCAAGGACAACACCGGGTACGACCTGAAGCAGCTGTTCATTGGCGCGGAGGGCACGCTGGGTATCATCACGGCCGCCACCGTCAAGCTGTATCCGCGTCCGGCCGCGCAGATGACGGCCTTCGCTGCCGTGCCGGACCCGCAGAGCGCCGTGCAACTGCTGTCCCTGGCGCAGTCCTATCTGTCAGCCAGCCTGACGGCTTTTGAACTGATAAGCGGGCCGGCGGTGGACCTCGTGCTGCAACACACGCCCGGCGCACGCTGCCCGGTGCCCGCCAAGGCGCCGTACTACGTGCTGCTGGAATCGAGCGACGCCGAAAGCGCGGCCCATGCCACGGAGCGATTCGAGGCGTTGATGGAGGCGGCCTTCGAGGCGGGCATCGTCACGGATGCGGCCAT
>CBHWAL010000251.1:0-7044 GCA_966111495.1 uncultured Achromobacter sp.
TGACGGCGCCCACGTTGTAGCCGCCGTGGCCGTCGGGCGCGGCGGCTGGCGAGCAATGGAAATTGACGTTGCTGACGGACCGCAGATCCACCGGCAGCGGCAGGCCCTCGTCCAGCACCTTTTTGTAGACGCCCTCGCGGGCCGTGTACACCAATCCATTCAGGTACACGGCCGAACCGAGTTCGAGCTTGGCGATGTCTTCCGTCTTGGCGGGCAGGTCTAGATGAAAGACCTTGATGTCGTCGTCGTTGTTCACCATTCGACCGTCTCCCGGCGCAGGTAGGGCGTGAACCATTGGGGATCGGTGCGGTACTGGATTTCCCCATTGGCGTGGATCCGCGCGGTGGCGCGGCGCGAAGACAGGCAGAACGTATGCAGGCTGATGGGCATGCCGCCGGTGTGCGTGTAGCCGCATTCGATATGGCAATCGACCACCATGCCGGAGCCGACGAAGCCCATGGCGCCCATGCCGATCGAGTTGCCGAGCCTCATCAGTTCAAGCTCCAGTTCGGCCACCTTGGGATCGGGATTCCGGTCGCCTACCGTGCGCAGACAGGCCGCCTGCTTGCCGAGCTGCATGCACGTGTCCTTGGACCCGCCCAGGCCGATGCCGACGATGGCAGGCTGGCACGCCAGGCCGCGCTTGCCGAACGCGATCAGGGTGTCGAGCACGAAGCGCTTGATGCCGTCGATGCCGTCGCCGGGAAACAGCATCCGGTAGTCGGTGCCGAACAGGCCGCCCTTGTGCACGGTGGTGATCTCGATCCAGTCGGCGTCCGGTTCGAAAGACCATTCGACTTCCGGCGCGTTGATCCCGACGTTGTTGTTGTGGTCGGTGCGCCAGAGCGGATGCACGCGGTTCGGGCGCAGCGGGATGGTGACGGTGGCTTCGGCCGTGGCGTGCCGCAGCGCGCGTTCCACGGCGACGAAGCCGGCGTCCACGGAGGCCTCGTTGCCCACCTTGACGTAATACCGCGGCAATCCGGTATCGGCGCACATCGGGCGCCGGTCCTGGTCGGCGGCCTCCCAGTTGTCGACCATGGCGTGGATGACGAATCGCGGCAGCTTGCCGGTTTCTTTTTTCTGCAGGGCCTGGATGCCTTCCTTGTAGTCCTTGGGTATCTCGATGGCCGCGCGGCGCATGATCTCCAGCGCGGCTTCTTCAATTTTCTGGACGGGAATTCTCATGGTGGGATGCCTTCAGCTTTGGGGGATGCCGGCTTCGCCTTCGATCAGCGATTCGCCCGGCTTGACGATGTCAAACGAAACCGGAACCATCTCCAGCTGCAATTCGCCATCCTGCGCGCTGACGCGGGTGTAGCAACTGGTGTGCAGGTCGCCGGGTTCGGAGAAGTCTTCGCGATAGTGCGCGCCGCGGCTGTTTTCGCGTGCCAGCGCCGACACCGTGATGACTTTTGAGATGTCGACCAGGCTTTCAAGATTGAGCCAGTCGTGCCAGGTCAGGTTGAAGCGCCGGTCGCCGTCCGCGACGCCGATGTCGCGCAGGGCCGCACGATGGCCGGAAACGGCGCCAAGGCCGTGTTCCATGGCGTCCCGATTGCGCAGCACGCCGACGTCGTCCCACATCGTCTGCGACAGCGCATCGCGCAGCTCGTGGATGCGTCCGGCGCGCCGCGAAAAAGGATACTCGGCGCGTTCGACACCGCGCGCAATGATCTGCTGGTCCGGATCGCGCCATTGGCCTGCCTTGGCGACATAGGCGGCCATCGCGTCGCCCGCTATGCCGCCGAACACCGTGGAGTTGGCGACGCCGTTTCCACCCAGGCGGTTCGCGCCGTGCACGCCGCCGCAGTCCTCGCCCGCGGCATACAGGCCGGGCGATGCAGTCGAACCATCCACATTGAATTCGACGCCGCCCATCAGGTAATGCGCGGTCGGCACCACTTCGACCTTTCCGCCGGCCAGGTCAAATCCGCAGTCCTTGCAGCGGTTGACCATGCCGGGAAAGGTCTTGGCGACTTTCTCCGGCCCCAGATGGCTCATCTGGATGTAGACGCCGCCCATCGGACCCGTGCGCCCCGCGCGCATTTCGGCGTAGATCCCGCGGCTGACCACGTCGCGCGTGGCCCGTTCGCCGCGCTTGTCGTAGTTCGTCATGAAGCGTTCGCCTTCGCCATTGAGCAGATAGCCACCGGCGCCGCGCAAGCCTTCTTCCAGCACCGTGCCGGTCATCCGCGTGTCCGGTCCGCCAAGCAGACCCGTGGGATGAAACTGGACCATCTCCATGTCCCGAAGCTTCAGACCGTATCGCAATGCCATGGCCAGGCCGTCGCAGGTCTTGTCGCCGGAGGGCGTGTGGTAGCGGTACATCGTCGGGCCGGCGCCGGTGGCCAGAAGAACCGCCTTGGCCTGGATGAACCGGTAGGTGCCCGCCCGCATGTCGATGAACAGCACACCCGAGATGCCCGAGCCGTCGGCGGCCGGGATGAGTTCAATGGCGCGATGCTCCTCAAGTTCTTCCACATCCAGCGCGCGAACCTGCTCCATCAGCCGATTGATGATCTCGATGCCGGTCAGGTCCGCCTTGTGCACCGTCCGGTCAAAGCTCTGGCCGGCAAACGCCTTGGAATGCAGCGATCCATCCGGATTGCGGTCGAAGAAACAGCCGATTTCGTTTTCCAGTTCCCGCACCCGTTCGACCGCGCCCTCGACCAGCCGCCAGGCCAGATCCTGACGCGGCAGCCATTTGCCGCCCTCGATCGTGTCCATGAAGTGGCGCTCGACCGAGTCGCCCGCGGCCAGCGCGACGTTGTAGCCGCCCTGGACCATGCGGGTACAGCCGCACTTGCCGAGCAGGCCTTTCACGGTCACCGTCACCTGCAGCGACGGGTTTGCCTTCTTCGCGTGCAGCGCCGCGAACAGGCCCGCGCCGCCCGTACCCAGCACCAGAATGTCCGTCTTGTGGTTTTCAATACGCATGTCAGATCACTCCGGCGATGAACGCCAGTCCGGTGGCCATCGAGATCGCAAAGCCCCAGCCGATCCAGGCGACGCGCGCGTCACGTGGCGAGCGCCAGGGCAGGAGTTCAAGCGCAAGCAGGCGCAGCCCGAAGAACATATGCAGCGTCAGAAGCAGGACCAGCCCCCATTCACCGGCTTTCATCCACGGCAGCTCCGCCAGCTTCAGGAATGCGTCAAGCCTGGCCTGGTCCAGCGCCATGGCCAGCACGTAGAAGTGAACGGGGAGGAACAGCGCCAGCGCCAGGCCGGAAAGCCGATGTCCCAGGAAGGCCCAGTACGCCTGGTGATTGCGTGCGGACTTTCTCATGCCAGCCCGCCTACCGCGGCGACCGCGCGGACGCCCAGGACGAGCAGCGCCGCGCCGAACATCAGGCCGATGACGGACGCCGACGCCCTGCCGAGTTTCAGCCACTCGATGAGGATGTTGCGCAGGCCGATGGGGACGTGGAGCGATACGCTGAGCACGAACAGGCCGTAGAAGACGATCCACAGCCAGTTCCCCTCGGTGCGCGAGAGGATTTCGCCGGCCGTCAGGCCGCCGCGGACCGCATAGATCACCAAGCCGACGTGCACCAGGACGAAGGGCGCCATCACCATTGCCGTCAGGCGCTGGAGTGCGAACAGACGGGCCTCCATGTCAGCCTCCCTTGAGCAGGCTGAAGATGGCGCTGCGCTTTAAGCCCGCGATGCTGCCGGTTGGGCTCAGGCTGACCGGACAGTGCTTCATGCAACTGCCCTGCGTGTGGCAGGAGTTGCAGCCGCTGCCGGAGGTAGCCTTGTGCAGAACGTCCTTGGGGTCGGCGTGCCGCTCGTCGTTATAGAGCGTCCACGCCCGGTTCAGCGCTGCCGGACCCAGGTAGTCCTTGTCCCAGGACACCACGTCACAGGCGGCGTAGCACACGCCGCAGTTGATGCATTCGATGGCCGCGTCAGCGAGCTTGCGTTGCTTGCTTTGGGGCGACACCAGCGCCGGCGGATCATTGCGCGTGGCGGTGCCGACAAAGGTGTTGCCGGCACGCGCCCATTTCTGGAAGAACTCGCGCATGTCGACGACCAGATCCTTGATTCGCGGCATGTTGCGCATGGGCTCGATCACGATCACGCCGCCTTCTTCGACGCGGCTCACATGCGTGCGGCACGTCCAGCGCGGCTTGCCGTTGACGGTCATCGCACAGGACCCGCACACGCCGACGCGACAGGCGTAGCGGTACGACAGGCTGGGTTCCTGCGTCCGCTGGACTTCCGTCACCACGTCCAGAACGGTCTGGTTGTCGCGCCACGGGACCACGTAGGTGGAGAACTTTCCTTCCTCCGTGCCGCGTGAGATGCGAACCGTTAGCTGTCTCTGGTTTGTGGAATGCTTCGTATCCATTTTCCGTCCTCAAGCGGCATGCTGCGCCCATGAACAGAATTCTGGAACTTGCGAATCCTTGAAGCAATACAGATTTAGTTGATATTTTTTGAACTTGTTTTGGGCGGTTTGAGGGGTGGGGCGCGCTGCTTCCGGGATGCCGCGACGCGGTAGGTTCAGCGGTTCGCGATGACGCAGTGCGTCAATGCCGCTCGCCGCAGCCTGTTCTGGCTACGATCGCCTCGGCAACCACCGCCAGAACACCCCCGCCGCCACCAATCCCAACGTCCCCACGCCAAATGACGCCCCACCCAGCGACAACATCGCTGTCAGCGCCGACAGCGCCACCGGCCCGCCGCTTGCACCCAGATCGGCCATGAAGCGCCAGATGCCCAGAAACTGCGTGCGCGCACCGGGCGGCGCGGCATCGGCGCCTAGCGTCATCACGATGCCCGACCCGATGCCGTTGCCAAACCCCAGCAGCAGCGACACCAGGATGAAGCTCGTCACGCCGCTTGTCAGCGGGATGGCCATCAAGCTCAATCCCATCAGCAGCGTGCACGGCAGCGCCACCCACAATCGGCCGCGCTGGTCCATGACTTTTCCTGCCGGATAGAACACCGACATGTCGACCGCCGCGACCAGGCCGTAGACAAGCGACGTGGTGGTGGCGTCCAGCCCAAGATGGTCAGCCCACAGCGGAATCACCACCTGGCGTGACGCGCGCAGCGCGCTGATCAGCATCACGCCGACGCCCAGCGTGGCGTACACGTCGCGATGGTCGCGCGCGACCTCGCCGATGCGTGCGCGCGGCGCGCCGGCGGCCTTGACGTGCGAGGGCTCGATGTCAGGCGCCTTGATGGCGATGAATCCCGCGCCCAGCATGGCGCAGACGGCAATCCAGTACGCGCCGTCCAGCCCCATGAAGTGAATCAGCGCCGCGCCCGCGAAGGGGCCGATGAAGGTGCCGATCCGCGTCGTGCCGCCCAGCGTGGACAGGGCGCGCGCGCGGTACGTCAGCGGCACGACCTCGATCATGTAGCTCTGGCGCGCCAGCTGGAACACCGACTGCGCGCAGCCCTGCATCAGCATGGCCAGCGCCAGCACCCAGAGATGCGGCACGCCGATCACAAGCAGCAGCCCCGCCACGCTCAACAGCGCGGCGCCGGCCATGGCGCGCTTCTCGCCGAAGCGCTCGGTGATCAGCGCGGACGGAATGTTGGAGAGCAGCGACCCGACGCCGATGAGCGCGGCGATGAGGCCAGCGGCCGCGAATGACGCGCCTTGTTCCCGCGCCGTCAGCGCGATCACGGGAAGGATGGCGCCGTTGCTGATGCCGTAAAGCAGCGACGGGCCGAACGCCGGCACGGCGATCTGCTTCAGATTGAACGATTCGGATTGCGACATGAGGGGAACGTGAGTGCGCCGGACGGCGCGGCGGGCATCGATGCGGGATCCCGAGAGTGTATCGAAAGCCCCTCGCGTCCGGCTGTCTGCAGCCTGACAGCGCACCCGGGAAAACGCGGCGATCCGGCCACCCGGGCAGTGCAGGCACATCCCCGGGTTTCTCCCTATTTGCATACGTATGCAAGGCTTTGAAAGTGCCCCCCATCGACAAACTTTCAACGCTTGCAGGACCCGAGACCATGATCCGATATCTGAAGCGCGGCCGGACCGCCGCCGTCAAGACCGACGACGACGCCAAGGTGCGCGCCACCGTCGAAGACATCATCCGCGACATCGAAGCCCGTGGCGACGACGCCGTGCGCGATTACAGCCGCAAGTTCGACAACTGGGACCCGGCGGACTTCCGCCTGTCGCGCGCCGAGATCGAGGCGGCGCGCAAGCAGTTGTCGGCGCGCGAGATCGAGGACATCGCATTCGCCCAGAGCCAGGTCCGCAACTTTGCGCAGATCCAGCGCGATTCGATGCGCGACGTCGAAGTGGAAACGTATCCCGGCGTGGTCCTGGGCCACAAGCACGTGCCGATGAATGCCGTGGGTTGCTACATCCCGGGCGGCAAGTATCCGCTGCTGGCCTCGGCGCACATGAGCGTCCTGACCGCCAAGGTGGCGGGCGTGAAGCGCATCGTGTCGACGGCGCCGCCGTATCAGGGCAAGCCGCATCCGGCCATCGTGACCGCCATGGACATGGCAGGCGCCGACGAAATCCTGGTGCTGGGCGGCGTGCAGGCCGTGGTGGCGATGGCGGTGGGCACGCCCAGCGTGGCGCCCGTGGACATGCTGGTCGGCCCGGGCAACATGTTCGTGGCCGAAGCCAAGCGGCAGCTGTACGGCCGGGTGGGCATCGACCTGTTTGCAGGACCTACCGAAACGCTAGTGATCGCGGACGATAGCGTGGACGGCGAGCTGTGCGCCGTTGATCTGCTGGGCCAGGCGGAACACGGCCCCACGTCCCCCGCGGTGCTGCTGACCACCAGCGAACAACTGGCGCGCGATACGCTGGCCGAAGTCGAGCGCCAGTTGGCGATCCTGCCGACGGCCGGCATCGCGGCCAAGGCCTGGGCCGATTGCGGCGAGGTCATCGTCTGCGACAGCGACGAGGAAATGCTGCAGGTGGCCGACGAGCTGGCGTTCGAGCACGTGCAGGTCATGACGCGCGATCCCGACTACTTCCTGAACCGCATGACGAATTACGGCGCGCTGTTCCTGGGGCCGCGCACCAACGTCAGCTTCGGCGACAAGGTGATC
>CBHWAL010000252.1:0-7006 GCA_966111495.1 uncultured Achromobacter sp.
GGATGCCGTCACCACCCCCATGCCCACCTGCCCGGCCATCACATCGGTCAGCGCCGGGCCACATCCCTTGTACGGCACCTGCTGCATCACCGCACCCGTCTTGCGCGACAGCATCTCGCCCGCCAGGTGCTGCGGCGTGCCGTTGCCGCACGTCGCAAAGGCCAGCGGCTTGTCCGGCACGGCAGCGGCCATCGCGTCATCAAGATCGCGCAAGGGCGACGCCGCCGGCACGACAAACACCGAGGGCACGAAAGCCACATTGATGACCGCCGCAAAATCCCGCTTCGGCGAGAAACCCAGGTTGCGGTAGACGCCCGGGTTGATCGCAAACGAACTGTTCACCATCAAAAGCGTGTAGCCGTCGGGCGGCGACTCGGCCACGATCCGCGCGCCGATGTTGCCGCTGGCGCCCGGCCGGTTTTCCACCACCACGGGCTGCCCCAGCGACTCCTGCAGACTGGCGCCGATGCGGCGCGCAAGCAGATCGGTGCCGCCGCCCGGCGGAAATGTCACCACGATCGTGATGGGATGCGACGGATACGACGCGTCGCCCGGCGCCTCGCCCGAGGGCGGGTTGCCGCAGGCCGTCAGCGACAGCACAAGAAGCGTAAGAGACGTAGGCAGCAGGCGTTTCATGTTGAGGACCAGTGAAAAGTCAGGCGTCCAGGCCGATGTCGAGCACCTTGGCGCTGTGCGTCAGCCAGCCCACGGCAATCTGATCCACGCCGGTGGCGGCCACGGCCGCCGCGGTGTCGGGCGTGATGCGGCCCGAGGCTTCCGTGATCGCCCGCCCCCGTGCCATGGCGACGGCGCGGCGCAGATCGTCCAGACTCATGTTGTCCAGCAGCACCACGTCCACGCCCAGCGATAGCGCGACTTCCAACTGCTCCAGCGTGTCGACTTCCAGCTCGATCTTCACCATGTGGCCGACACCGGCGCGCGCACGCTCGACCGCCGTCGCCACGCTGCCGGCCAGCGCGATGTGGTTGTCCTTGATGAGCACCGCGTCGTCCAGCCCATGGCGGTGATTGCTGCCGCCGCCCACGCGCACCGCGTACTTCTGCACCGCGCGCAGACCGGGCATGGTCTTGCGCGTGCAGGTGACCCGCGCGCCATAGCCGGCGATGGCGCGGGCGATTGAGGCCGTGGCCGTCGCCACGCCGCTCAGGTGACACAGGAAATTGAGCGCCACGCGCTCCGCGCTGAGCATCGCGCGGGCATTGCCGTGGATGTGCGCAATCTCCATCCCCGGTTCCAGATCGCTGCCGTCGCGGCGCGACACCGTGAATGTCAGGCCCGGATCCATAGTGCGGAACGCCAGGCGGGCCAGATCCAATCCCGCCAGCACACCCTCCTGCCGCGCCACCAGTCGCGTCTCGGCGGTGGCGTCGGCCGGCACGATGGCGTCGGTGGTCAGGTCGCCAGCGCGGCCCAGATCCTCCAGCAACGCCGCCCGCACGAGCGGTTCCAGCATGACGTCCGGCAGCGGCGGAACGGGAAGGCGATCGGCTGCGAGGGGATTTTCGGCTTTAATGCTCATTTTGAGTATTTGTAGCGTAAAAAAAGGCGCGCAAGATTTGCGCACCACTTATGCTAAATATGAGTATAAGCCTTGTCAAGCGTCAAACGACGCGCGACACGGGAAGCTTGCTGCCCGCAATGGCCCGCTCCAGCAGCACATCCCGCCGGAACCGAAACAGCTTGGCGGGACGCCCGGCGGTGCCGGTCGCCATGGCGCCGGTCTCTTCGACCAAATCCTGCTGCTCGATGAAGCGGCGGAAATTCTGCTTGTGCAGCCCCCGCCCCGCCAGCGCCTCGACCGCCATCTGCAACTGCAACAGCGTGAACTCGTCCGGCATCAGTTCAAACACCACCGGGCGGTACTTGATCTTGGCGCGCAGCCGCGCAATGCCGGTGGCCAGAATGCGGCGATGGTCGTGACGCATCGGTTGGCCCGGCACGACCGCCGTCTCGCCGGTGCGCCGCACCGCCTCGGGCACCAGCCCGGCCTCGAACAGCAGTTCATAACGCTGCAGCACCATGTCCTCGTTCCACGCCGCGCCATCCAGTCCGAAAGTGATGGCCGCGCGCTGCTGGCGGCGCGCGCGGACCGATACGTCCGCGCTGCCTTCGCACCACGCGGTGAGCCGCGGCACGATCACGTCTTCGACAAGCGCCGGCGTGCCCGCGCGCCGGTCTTCCCACGGAAAGTAGCGATACCAGTCCTGCCAGCCGACTTGCGCAACGCCCGTCTCGCCCGCTTCGCGCGTCAGGCCCAAGTAGCTGACCGAGATGACGCGCCCGCCCGACTCGTCGGATCGGTCGCCGTCGGCGAAGGTGTAGAGCTGCTCGACATACCCCAGCGGATGATGGGTCTGCGCCTCCACCCAATCGCGCAGGCCGGCCTGCAGCGACCGGTGCGACAACTCGAACGGCCCGGCCGGCAAGGCCCGCGCATCGTCCGTCGTCAGCACGCGCGGCTCGCCGTTGGTTACCGCCACCAGCACGGCGACGAGTTCGGTATGGACGGAGCGTTCGACGGATTCGGTCAAGGTGGGCGTGGGGTATCGAGGATGAGCGGTCGGCAGAAACGGCGGCGCGAAGCTCGAGATTATAAGGACGCAGTGTGGCAAGTTTTGATGCTCCCGTCCTGCAACAGCCCCTTGCAATCGTGACATCCAGATCGCTGCCTGACTTGGACGGCGGTTCTAAGATGGGGCCATGTCCAGGCGCGGCGCCATCCTGGCCCGCGCGCAGTCGGAGCAATCGCCATGCTGAAAACCACCCCTGATCCCACCGCTGCGTCCAAGGGTGCGGACGAGCAAAAGCCCACGACCGACCCGCGCAAGGGCACCGAGACCCTGCCCATGCCCGACGAAAGCAAAGTCGTCGCAGGCATGCCGCGGCGCGGCCGCGCCATCGCGGAACCCGGCGAACCGGGCGTCATCACGCCCGAGGATGACGTGCTCGATACCTCGTACGACACGCCCAAAACGTAAAGCGGCCGTCGTCGCGCGCACACGGATCGCCGGCGTAAAGCCGGCGATTCACGTTGCGGCAGGCAACCCCTGGCAACGCGCCGCCAGGATATCCACAAACGCTTCCGTGACAAGGGATGGCGCCGTCTGCGTGGGATAGGCCATGCTGACGCGCACCGGCAGGCGCGGCGTGAACGGCCGAATGGCAAGCTGGCCGGCAAACACCCCCGCGATGTACGGATTGACGATCCCCAGCCCGCTGCCCGCCGCGGCCAGCGCGCAGATCGTCGATGAATAGGTAGTCTCGATTTCGGAGGCGGGCTGGACGCGGTGGTCCTGCATCGCGCCCCGAAGCTGTAAATACACGTCGTCATCGGCATTCAGCACAAGCAGCCGGCGCGCGTGCAAGTCCATGATGTCCACCGACGCCTGATCGGTCAACGGATGATCCGGCCGCATCACGCACACTGCCGCGCTTTCATGCACGCTGCGTAGATTGAGTTGCATGCCTTCCAGCGGCGCGGTGGTCACCACCAGGTCATACGTGCCATGCAGCAATCCCTCGCGCAGATACTGGCTGCCGACGGTCTGCATGTTGATATGAACGTCCGGATAGCGCTGCGCGAAGTCCTCCACCGCGCCTGGCAGCATGCCCAGGCCCAGCGCTGGCGTGCACGCCAGGCGCAGCACCCCGCTGCCGCTGCGCCGCATCGCCGCCACGCGGTCCTCGATGCGCTCCAATCCCACGAAATGACGCTGGACCGTATCGAAGAGATCTTTCGCTTCCCGCGTCGGCCGCAGGCGCCCGCGCTCCATGTCGAACAGGCGCAGACCCGTGGCCTGCTGCGTCTGCGCCAGCAGCCGGCTGACCGAGGGTTGGGTGGTGCGCAGCATCTGGGCGGCGCCGGTGGTGGTGCCCGCCAGCATGACGGCATGGAAGGCTTCGATCTGGCGGAAATTCAGCGGGCGGCTCATGGCATCACAGAGTATGGCAATTCTGCATAGGCTATGTGCAAAAAAGAATTTTTTCAAATAGTCGGCGACTCCTACACTGGCTTGGCCAGGTCGCCGCCAGATGCGCCCGCCACGAATCCACTATTTGGGGAAATCACCATGAATCGACGCCGCCGTCTCTTGCAGGCCGTGTGCCTGACCCTCGCGAGCGCCACGTTGCCGCTCGCCGCCCAGGCCCAATCCCCCTATCCCGATCGCCCGGTACGCATCATCGTTCCGTTCACGGCGGGCGGCAGCTCCGACATCCAGGGGCGCCTTCTGGCCGAGCATCTGGGCAAGCTCTATGGCCAATCGGTCGTCGTGGAAAACCGGCCGGGCGCCGGCGGTCACATTGGCGGCAAATTCGTCGCGGATTCCGGGCCGGACGGCTACACCCTGCTGCTCGGCTCGATCGGTCTGCACGCGACGTACGGCGTGTACAAGACGCTGAACTACCAGCCCGCCAAGGATCTGAAGCTGATCACCGTCGTGGCCGAGATGCCGCACGTCGTCGTGGCCAACCCGGCGCTGCAGGCCAACACCCTGGCAGAGCTCACCACGCTTGCCAAGGCGCAGCCCGACACGCTGCACTTCGGCTCGGCCGGCGTCGGCTCTTCCGTGCACATGGTCGGCGAGCTCTACAAGATGGCCGCGCAGGCGCCCATCGTGCACATCCCGTATCGCGGCAGTTCGGCCGCGACAAACGACCTGCTCGGCGGCCAGATCCAGCTGCTGTTCGAGAACGTGCCCACCACCATCGGCTACATCCAGGCCAACAAGCTGAAGGCGCTGGCCATCACGGGCGCCACCCGCTCGCCCGCCCTGCCCGACGTGCCGACCGCCGCGGAAGCCGGCCTGCCCGGCCTGACCGTCACGTCATGGACCACGCTGGCGGCCAGCAAGGACGTGCCCGACGCGCTGATCGAGAAGATCAGCGCCGACCTCAAACGGATCTACGCCGACCCCGTGTTTCGCAGCGGCCTGGAACGCCTGGGCATGACGCCCGTGGGCAACTCCCCCGCTGACGCGCGCGACTTTGTCGAGCGCGAGCGCGCCCGCTGGAACAAGGTCATCGAGACCGAACACATCACCGCCGGTTGAACTCATGAATCGCATGCTTCCCACGCCCATCGCCTGCCGCCGCCTGGACGACGCGCCGTATCACCACTTCTTCGGCTACTACAACAAGACCGTCTGGCACCGCGACGGCCGCTATCTGTTGGCCAACCGCACCGCCTTTGCCGATGCCGTCCTCACGCCCGACCTCAACGCGCAGGTCGGCTATTTCGATCTGCAGGATGGCGATCGCTACCACGTGGCGGGCGAGACCACCGCATGGAACTGGCAGATGGGCTGCCAGCTTCAATGGCTGGACGGCGCCGCCAGCCCGCAGATGATCTACAACTGCCGCAGCGCCGACGACAGCGGCTTTTACCCCGGCTTCCGATCCGCCATCCACGACATCGCCACCGGCCAGACCCGGATGTTGCCGCTGCCCATCTACGTCGCCGCCCCCAGCAGCCGCTATGCGTTATGCGTCGACTACCGCCGCCTTTACATCACCCACCAGACCATCGGCTACAGCGAACACGCCCCTGCCCCCGTCGAACTCGCCCCCGCCACCGACGGCATTCATACGATGGACCTGGAAACCGGCGCGCACCGCCTGCTGGTCAGCTACGCCGACCTGCGCAACTTCCATCCGCGCGACTCGATGGCGCGCGCCATCCACTGGGTCAGCCACATCGAGGTCAACCCGTCTTCCACGCGCATCCTGTTCCTGCACCGCTGGACCGAACGCGTCGCGGACGAAACCTGCTTTCTGCATCGGCTCATCACCATGAACGCGGACGGCAGCGACATGCGCCTTCTGGAGTGCTCCGACCATCCGCTGCCGCAACTGGCCGACGACTTCGATCCGAACGCGGTGGGCACCTTCGACTACGAGAAGTCCGAATACCAGATCTCGCACCCGCTCTGGCGGGACGACACGTCGATCATCGTCTGGGGACCGCACGCCGGCAGCATCCACTATCACCTGTATGAAGACGCCCCGGACGGGCGCGTACAGGTCGTGGGCGACGGCGTGCTGACCGAAAACGGCCACATGACGTTCTCGCCGGTCAACACGCGCTGGCTGCTCAGCGACACCTACCCGGACAGCGCCACGCACGAGCGAATCCTATTCCTCTACGACATGCAGACCGGCCAGCAGCACGCGCTGGGCAGCTTCTATGCCGACCCCAACCTGTCAAAGGAAAACCGGTGCGACCTGCATCCGCGGTGGAGCCGTGACGGCAGACAGGTCTGCATCGACTCCGTGCATGAAGGCGAGCGGCAGATGTATGTGCTGGATGTGTCGCCGATCGTCCTTAATCCAGCTTCACCTTGGCGCCCTCGATCACAGGCTTCCACTTCTGGTAGTCCTGCTTGATGGTCGCCGCGAACTGCTCCGGCGACGTGGGCATGGCCTGCGCGCCCTGAGCCGCCAAGGCCTCCTGCATCGCCGGCAACGCCAGCACCTTATTGAGCTCCGTGTTCAGCGTCTGGATGATGGGCTTGGGCGTCTTGGCCGGCGCCAGCAAGCCATACCAGACACGTACGTCAAAGCCCGGATAACCAAGTTCCGCCACGGTCGGCACGTCGGGCAGAACCGGGCTGCGCTGCGGCGAGGTGACGGCCAGCGCGACCGCGCTTCCGGCTTTGAGCTGCGGCGCTGCCGACGGGATGGACGTGAAGATCACCGGCACCTGACCGCCCAGCAGGTCGGCCATGGCGGGCCCCGACCCCTTGTACGGCACGTGGACCAGCTTGATGTCCGCGCGCTGCTGGAGCAATTCGGCAGCCAGGTGCGTGATGGTGCCGGCGCCCGGTGACCCGTAGTTGACCGCCCCCGGCGCCTTGCGGGCCGCCTCGATCAGCGCCGGCAAGGTCTGGTAGGGACTGGATTTGCCGGCCACGATGACCAGGGGGGCTTCGCCCACGATGCCAATCGGCGCAAAGTCGTTGATCGGGTCGTAGGAAAGCTTGCTGTA
>CBHWAL010000253.1:0-6987 GCA_966111495.1 uncultured Achromobacter sp.
CTGCTGTTCATGACCGAGGTCGTGGGCCGGCTGTTCCGCGAATTCGCGATCACGCTGGCGGTGGCCATCTTGATCTCGCTGGTGGTGTCGCTGACGCTGACCCCGATGATGTGCGCGCGCTTGCTGCGCGCCGAATCCGAAACCAAGCATGGGCGTTTCCATCAGGCCACGGGCGCTTTCATCGACCGCATCATCGCCGGCTATGACCGCATGCTGCAGGTTGTGTTGCGGCATCAGACGCTGACACTGATCGTGGCGGTGGCCACTTTCGCGCTGACCGTACTGCTGTACATGGTGGTCCCCAAGGGCTTCTTTCCGCAGCAGGATACCGGCCTCATCCAGGCCATCACGCAGGCGCCGCAGTCCATTTCGTTTACCGCCATGTCCGACCGCCAGCAGGCGGCCGCCCGGCTGGTGCTGGAAGACCCGGATGTGCAGGCCGTGTCGTCCTTCATCGGCGTGGACGGCAGCAATGCCACGCTCAGCGCCGGCCGCATGCAGATATCGCTCAAGCCGCAGGCCGAGCGCACCGGCGACCTGCGCACCGTGATGGCCCGCCTGCAAGAAAGCCTGAACAAGCAGGACGGCCTGACCGTCTACATGCAGCCGGTGCAGGACCTGACCATCGAAGACCGCGTCAGCCGCACGCAGTATCAGATGACGCTGTCCAATCCCGACCTGAAGGTGCTTAGCGAATGGACGCCCAAGCTGGTTGACCGCCTGCGCGCGGTGCCCGGCCTGATGGACGTGGCCGACGACCTGCAGGACGATGGCCTGCAGACGTGGGTGGAAATCGACCGCGATGCGGCCTCGCGCCTGGGCATCACCGCCGCCGTCATCGACGAGACGCTGTACAACGCCTTCGGCCAGCGGCTGATCTCCACGATCTTCACGCAGTCCAACCAGTACCGCGTCGTGCTCGAAGTCCTGCCGCAGTTTCAGATGTCGCCCAGCGCGCTGGGACAGCTCCACGTGCCCACGTCCACGGGCGCGCAGGTGCCGCTGTCGTCCGTCGCGCACATCAGCGAAGGCCGGACGGTGCTGGCCGTGAACCGGCTCGACCAGTTCCCCATGGTGACGGTGTCGTTCAATCTGGCGCCCGGCGCCTCGCTGTCCGACGCCGTCGAGAACATCAAGGCGGCGGAGGCCGAGATCGGCATGCCGTCCAGCGTTGAAACCCGCTTCCAGGGCGCGGCGCTGGCGTTCCAAAATTCGCTGTCCAGCACGCTGTGGCTGATTCTGGCCGCCGTGGTCACGATGTACATCGTGCTGGGCGTGCTCTATGAAAGCTATATCCACCCCATCACCATCCTGTCCACGCTGCCGTCCGCGGGCGTGGGCGCGTTGCTGGCGCTGCTGATCAGCGGCACTGAACTGGACATGATCGGCATCATCGGGATCATCCTGCTGATCGGCATCGTCAAGAAGAATGCGATCATGATGATCGACTTCGCGCTGGATGCCGAACGCAAGCGGGGGCTGGCGCCGCGCGAGGCCATCCACGAGGCCGCGTTGCTGCGTTTCCGGCCCATCCTGATGACCACGCTGGCCGCGCTGTTCGGGGCCTTGCCGCTGATGCTGTCCACCGGCACGGGCGCTGAACTGCGCCAGCCGCTGGGATTGGTGATGGTCGGCGGCCTGCTGCTGTCGCAGGTGCTGACGCTGTTCACCACGCCGGTCATCTACCTGATGTTCGATCGCATGTCCCGCCGTTGGCGCGGCGCGGGTGCGCCGTCCGCCGGAGACGCGCGATGATCCTGTCGGCCCCCTTCATCGTCCGGCCGGTGGCGACCACGCTGCTGAGCCTGGCGGTCGTGATGGCCGGCATGCTTGCGTTCTTTCTGTTGCCCGTGGCGCCGCTGCCGCAGGTGGACATTCCCACCATTTCCGTGTCGGCCAGCCTGCCCGGCGCCAGTCCCGAGACCATGGCCTCCAGCGTCGCCACGCCGCTGGAGCGGTCGCTGGGCAGCATCGCGGGCGTCACCGAAATGACTTCGCGCAGCTCGCAGGGCTCGACCCGCATCACGCTGCAGTTCGACCTGTCGCGCGACATCAACGGCGCGGCGCGCGACGTGCAGGCCGCGATCAACGCGGCGCGGTCGCTCTTGCCGACCGGCCTGCGCAGCAATCCCACCTATAACAAGTCCAATCCGTCGGACGCGCCGATCATGACGCTGGCGCTGACGTCCGACACGCTCAGCCAGGGCCAGTTGTACGACCTGGCCTCCACCATCGTGGCGCAGAAGCTGTCGCAGGTGGACGGCGTGGGCGAGGTCACGGTGGGCGGCAGCTCGCTGCCCGCGGTGCGTGTCACGGTGCTGCCCGGCGCGCTGGCCAACCAGGGCGTGTCGCTGGACGAACTGCGCGCCACGCTGGCCAACGCCAATGCCAACCGGCCCAAGGGCGTGCTGGAAAACGACCGCTACCACTGGCAGATCATGGTCAGCGACCAGCTCAGCCGGGCCGAGGAATACCGGCCGCTGATCGTCGCCTGGCGTGATGGCCGGCCGGTGCGCGTGTCCGACGTGGCCCGCGTGGAGGACTCGGTCGAAGACCTGTATCAGACCGGCTTCTTCAACGACCGCAATGCCATCCTGATGGTCGTGCGGCGGCAGGCGGACGCCAACATCATCGAAGCGGTGGACGCCGTGCGTGCGCAGCTCCCCGTGCTGCAGGCGCTGATGCCCGCCGACGTCACCATGACGGTCGCGCAGGACCGCACGCCCAGCATCCGCGCGTCGCTGCACGAGGCCGAGCTGACGCTCATCATCGCCGTCGGGCTGGTGGTGCTGGTGGTGCTGCTGTTCCTGCGGCGCTGGCGCGCGGCCATCATTCCCAGCGTCGCGGTGCCGGTGTCGCTGATCGGCACGTTCTGCATCATGTATATGTGCGGCTACACGCTGAACACCATCTCGCTGATGGCGCTGATCGTCGCCACGGGTTTCGTGGTGGATGACGCGATCGTGGTGCTGGAAAACATCATGCGGCACGTCGAGAACGGCATGTCGCCGATGCGCGCCGCGCTGCGCGGCTCGCGCGAGGTCGGCTTCACGGTGCTGTCGATGAGCCTGTCGCTGGTGGCCGTGTTCATTCCCATCCTGCTGATGGGCGGGGTGGTCGGACGCCTGTTCCGCGAGTTTGCCGTCACCTTGTCCGCGTCCATCCTGGTGTCGCTGGTGGTGTCGTTGACGCTCACGCCCATGATGTGCGCGCGCCTGTTGCGGCCCGAACCCAAGGACCCCAAGCCGCCCGGCCGGCTGGCGCGCTGGACCGAACGGGGCTTTCAGTCCATGCAGGACGGCTACCGCCGTTCGCTGAGCTGGGCGCTGGCGCACAGCCGCCTGATGATGCTGACGCTGGCGATCGCCGTGGGCCTGAACGTCTATCTGTACACCGTGGTGCCCAAGGGATTTTTCCCGCAGCAGGACACGGGTCAGTTGCTGGGCTTTTTCCGCGTCGACCAGGGCACGTCGTTCCAGGCCACGCTGCCCAAGCTTGAAGCGCTGCGCAAGGTCGTGCTGGACGATCCGGCCGTGCAAAGCATGACCGGTTACGCGGGCGGGCGCGGCGGCAGCAACAGCAGCTTCATGCAGATCCAGCTCAAGCCGCTGGGGGAACGCAAGGTTTCGGCCGACGTGGTCATCAACCGCCTGCGCGCCAAGCTGCAGAACATGCCCGGCGCGCGATTGTTCCTGGTATCGCAGCAGGACATACGCATCGGCGGCCGCCAAAGCCAGGGCTCGTACGACTACACCCTGATGTCCGGCGACCTGCAACTGCTGCGCACCTGGATGCCCAAGGTGCAGCAGGCGATGGCCAAGATTCCGGAGATCACCGACGTGGACGCCGACGTCGAGGACCGCGGCCGCGAGATCAATCTGGTCATCGACCGCGAAGCCGCGACGCGGCTGGGCATCAGCATGGCCACCATCTCCACGGTGCTGAACAACTCGTTCAGCCAGCGCCAGGTGTCGGTCATGTATGGGCCGCTCAACCAGTATCACGTGGTGTTGGGCGTGGACCCGAAGTTCGCGCAGGACACCGAATCGCTGCGCCAGGTCGAGGTCATCACGGCGGACGGCGCCCGCGTGCCGCTGTCGGCGTTCACCAAGCTTGAGAACGCCAACGCGCCGCTCAGCGTGAGCCACCAGGGCCTGTTCGTGGCCGACACCATCTCGTTCAGCCTTGCGCCCGGCGTGTCGCTGGGGCAGGCAACAGCCGCGATCGACGATGCCGTCGCGCGCCTGGGCCTGCCGTCCGATCAGATTCAGGCGGGCTTTCAGGGCACCGCCGCCGCGTTGCAGCAGACGCTGGCGCAGCAGCCCTGGCTGATCCTGGCCGCGCTGGTCACCATGTACATCGTGCTGGGCATTTTGTACGAAAGCTTCATCCACCCGCTCACCATCCTGTCCACGCTGCCGTCGGCGGGGCTGGGCGCGCTGCTTGCCTTGCTGCTGGTGCGCCATGACTTCACGCTGATCGCGCTGATCGGGGTGTTCCTCTTGATTGGCATCGTTAAGAAGAACGCGATCATGATGGTCGATTTTGCGCTGGACGCCCAACGCCACCATGGCATGTCGCCGCGTGACGCCATCTTCCAGGCGTGCCTCACGCGGTTCCGTCCCATCATGATGACGACGATGGCGGCCATCTTTGGCGCGCTGCCGCTGGTGCTGGCCACCGGCGCTGGTGTTGAGATGCGCCAGCCGCTGGGCATTACCATCGTGGGCGGCCTGGTCCTGAGCCAGATTCTTACGCTGTACACCACGCCCGTGGTCTATCTCTACCTGGACCGCTTCCGCCTGTGGGCCGCGCGCCGGCGCGCCTCGCGGGGCGGGAATTCCGCTTCCATAGAACACACATGATCCGTACCGAGCCGTTTTCCTTCGCCTTTCTTCCCCGCGCCGCGGCCACGCTCGCGCTGTGCGCGCTGCTGGGCGCTTGCGCGGTCGGGCCCGACTATCAGCGCCCGGCGCTGGACGTGGGCGCGGCCTACAAGGAAGGCCAGGTCGAGGTGCCCGGCTGGAAGCCGGCCCAGCCGCGAGATGACGCCGACCGGGGCGCGTGGTGGAAGGTCTACGACGACCCCACGCTGGACGGCCTGCTGGTTCGGCTGAACACGTCGAATCAGACCATCGCGCAGGCCGAGGCGAACTATCGCCAGGCGCTGGGCCTGGTGCGCGGCGCACGTTCGGGGTTCTATCCAACGGTGGGCGCGGGGGCGGGCATGAGCCGCGCGGGTAACGGCGGGCAAAGCGGTTCGTCGACGGGGTCCGGCAGCAACGTGTCCAATCAGTATTCGCTGACCGGCAGCGTCAGCTGGGAACTGGACGTCTGGGGCCGGGTGCGCCGCAGCGTCGAGTCGTCCGAAGCCAGCGCCGCCGCCAGCCTGGCCGACCTGGGCGCGACCCGCCTGAGCGCGCAGGCCGCGCTGGTGCAGACCTACCTGCAGTTGCGGGTGCTGGACGAACAGAAGCGTCTGCTGGACGCCACCGTCGCCGCGTACGAAAAGTCGTTGAAGCTTACGCAGAACCGCTATGAAGTCGGCGTCGCGGGCCAGGCCGACGTGGCCGTCGCGCGCACGCAGCTTGAAAGCACCCGCGCGCAGTCCATCGACCTGGATTGGCAGCGTGGCCAGTACGAGCACGCGATCGCGGTGCTGATGGGCCAGGCGCCTTCGCAGTTCAGCTTGCCGCCCGCGGTGTTCACGCTGCGGCTGCCGCAGATTCCGGTGGGCCTGCCGTCTGAGCTGCTCGAGCGCCGTCCCGACGTGGCCGCCGCTGAACGCCGCGCCGCGGCTGCCAACGCGCAGATCGGCGTGGCCCAGGCCGCGTGGTTCCCCAGCCTGACGCTGTCGGCCGACGGCGGTTTCCGCAATGGTGAATTCGCCGAGCTGCTGACGGCGCCCGCGCGCTTCTGGTCGCTGGGGCCGGCGCTGGCGCTGACGATCTTCGACGGCGGGGCGCGCGAGGCCCAGGTCGAGCAGGCCCGCGCCTCATATGACTCGCAGGCGGCGGCTTACCGCCAGGCCGCGTTGACCGGCCTGCGCGAGGTCGAGGACTACCTGATCCAGCTTCGCGTGATGGAGCAGGAGCAGATCGTGCAGCGCCGCGCGCTGGAATCGGCGCGCGAATCGCTGCGCCTAATCCAGAACCAGTATCAGGCGGGTTTGGTTGATTACCTGAGCGTGGCCGTGGTCGACGCCACGGCGCTCAGCAGCGAGCGCAATGCCTTGAGCCTCATGGGTAACCGGCTGGTGGCCAGCGTCAATCTGATCGTCGCGCTGGGTGGCGGCTGGGAAGGGCTGCCGGCCGAGACGGCCAGCGCCGCGCCTACAACCCCACCGCCTTCAGATCCGGCCGCTGGCGGTGCCATTCGGTGACCGCCTGGAAGGCAATGCCGATCCGGCCCAGCGCGCCTTCCGCGTTGGGTTTGCCCAGCAACTGCACGCCTAGCGGCAGGCCGTCGTTGGTAAAGCCTGCGGGCAGCGCCAGCCCGGCCGCGTTCATGTAGTTGCCGGGGCGGGTGAACGCCGCAAGCGGAGTGGCCGCTTCGTCCACATCGGCCAACTGACGCGCGCCGAACGGGGCGCATGGCGTGAGGACGGCGTCGAACTCCTGCATCCAGTCCAGCCAGTCGCGGCGCGCCTGCGCGTGCGCCTGCAACGCCGCGATGTAGTCGGCGGCCGAGATGCCCTTGCCCGACAGCACGCGAGCGCGCACGTACTGGCCGATGGGCTTGGCGGCGTCCTCGATATAGCCCCGGTGCAAGGCATAGGCTTCGGCGGCGATGATCTGGCCGTTGCGATGCATCATCTCGCGAAAGTCGAAGGGCAGCGGCGTCTCAGCCACGTCCGCACCCAGCGCGGCCAGTACGCGGCGCGCGTCGTCCAGCGCGGACAGCGCGTCGGCGTCCACCGCGATGGGATGCTGCGCAATCGGCATCACCGCGATGCGCACGCCGCGCAGCGGCTGCGCGCCGCCGGCC